>NZ_JBFOCK010000015.1:0-243948 GCF_040907765.1 Aeromonas sp. s9 | reverse complement strand
GGTCTGAAATTGATACCGAAGGAAGTGCGCACTAAAGTAGCGTAAACAAGACACCGGTTTGAGGCCGGTGTCAGGTGATAACTAGATCTGTACAGACTTGCCCATCTGATGCTCTCGGAGACTGCGCTACAGGATCAGATCACCGAGATGACAGATAGTTCCCCGATTTGAGCAACAAGGCCGTGATAACTAGATCTGTACATTTATAGGATATTCGGTACAGACCATTTATTTAATTGAATCGTAGTGCTTCAATACTTTTACTATTCTATCTAACATTTCTGTAAACCCACTAAAATCAATGTCTTTTTTATTTGCATGTATTACATGCGTTGCGAATGCCTCTTTGCTTAAATCATTATCAGGGTCTCGCTTAGAAAAAATATTAAAGCATTTCCCTTTGTATTGTCTAAGCCTATCTTTTTCAGTAAAAAAGTACTCTATGTCTGTATCATTGTCATTGCTCTTTGGCGTAAGAACAAGATATAAATTATAAAAAACGTGAACAAACTCTGACGATCTAATATTTGTCACTGTGGATGGGAATAACTCTTTCCCATCAATTTTGTTTACATAATTTATTAAGTCCTTCGGGCCTGTATCGTTATCCACAAAGATTATCACAGGCTTTTCTGGCCTAGGTGCTTTATAGACTTTAAAATTATGCTTATAATTTATAATAAAATCTTTCAGATAATCTGTACCGCCGTATAGTTCTAACAAGTACTTAGTCCGTTCTGTATACTCAACAAAACGTAGAAGCAATTTATATGGAGACTTATCTGTTTTTTCTGAAGATAACAGAGGATAATTTTTAGCCAGCATGCATATAGCTGCTTTTAAATATACATTATCCGTTTTCCCCTCAGTCAATATTGTGGGTAACGCATTAGCATAAAACAAACGGTAAAATAGAAATTTACTAAATGTATCTTCCCTTCCACTATGCAGATAACGCCTTAGCTTGGCTTGGCCATTTTTTATAGCTTCTTTTTTAGGTTGATACTTTGGGTTTAGAGGCGGCGCTTGACGCAGTCTATTATAATGATCGATTTGATCTATGAAATTTAGCTTTCCTTCAAGTCTATTAAGGTTACCTGGGACAGCTTTACCATTTTCGATCTCTGTAAACATCCCGGTCTTAAATAAATTATTACATTGAGCCCTAACTGTACGCCAATACTCTTGTTTAGTATTTGGTTTTTTATTTACAATCAGCCCAGTGACTTCTTGCCTTGAGTCTTTGTACTGGATTCTAGTTTTTTTCTCATTTATAAAAAATCCAGACCTAGTTATTTCATAGTGAAGTTTTTTACTTAACATAAGTTCTCCACTATCCTCATAAGCTATATCTTTTGGTAGTTTCTCTTCTCGACTAGAAAAAGTAATATCATCTGCATACCGAGTGTACACACAGGAATTTTTGGATGCCAACTTTGCTAAGTTTATATCTAATGAGTGGACTATAAGATTAGTAATTACTGGCGAACAGGGACTGCCCTGTGGAAGTTCATTATTATGACAAGCAATTTTTGCTATGACTGTTGCTATTTCAGGATTTAACTCAAAATTCTTGTTTTTTATAAAAAAACCTCTAACCCGCCCAAAATTAAAACTCCCAAAAAAATCTTCCAAATCTATATTTAATACGTTTTTTCTTCCTATATGCATCATCGCATTTGTGATGATTGAACGTTTTCTCTCGAAACCATGAGAAAGTGATGGTTGTTTAATTAATGCATTTGAACATTTTATTTTTAGAATTTTAGAGTTTCTTGCTACTTCCTTAACCAATTCAGACTTTGGAAATTTTTTATGATTTATTTCATCTAAGCAATCAAGTAGCAATTTGGATAGTAGTGACTGGATGGATTTTAAAATTCCGGTAGGAGCATTTATTATTCTTTCTCCACCATTTTTTTTAGGTATTTTAAACTGCGTATATTGATTTTCTGTCTTTAAAACATAAAGACAATATGTAAGCACTGTAGGCTTAACACCTAACAATTTAGCTAGTTCGGGCTTAGTTGTTGCTTTCTTTAATTCTTGCAGTCTTGACATATAATTCCACTCGTGAAGGTGGTTTATGGGCACTCCTACGCAAACTTGACAAGAACTACGGGGAGCTCTGACAATTTGATATCAAAATGGCAATCCTTTCGGACATTATTTTCACTAATCGCGAAGCGCGATCAAAAATCTGCCCATAAACCGCCCCCAACTTACCAATCAATTATTTACAGAGCAACCAACAAACGAAAACAATGTGACTAGATTATCATTTTTATGTATCTACCACACAATCCTTTACAATCTCCACATCAGTTTGTATGTCGATAATTCAATAAAAAAGGCGACCATCTGGTCGCCTTTTTATTTCTATCGCTTTCCAACCAGGAAAACTTACCGCGCCGGTCGCTTGGCACCATTCCCTTTGGCCGCAGGCTTGCTGCCTTGAGTGACGGGTTTGGCACTCGGCTTGGCGGAGCCTGCGCGGGTCGGGGTTTTACCCTTATGGGCGGGTTTTCCGGCAGGTTTGCCCTTACCCGCATTCTGGCCCGCACTCTTGCCTTCGCCCTGTGCGGCCGGTTTGCCGTTAGCCGCGCCTTTGTGCAGCTGGGAACCCACCGGCTTGCCGCCCGTCGGCTTGTTGCCTGCACCATTGCCACGCTGATGAGCAATGTTGCTATGGCGAGTCAGGGCCGGTTTCATCCCCTTGCCGCTGGCGGCGCGCTCGTTGCGCCCTTCCGCAGGCACCAGACAGCCGGGGCCGTTGCCGATCAGGTGGCCCTTGCCCATCTCCAGCAGGGCTTCGCGGATCATCGGCCAACCGGCCGGATCGTGGTAGCGCAGCAGCGCCTTGTGCAGGCGACGGCGACGCTCCCCTTTCACCACGAACACATCCCCGCCCTGGCGGCTCACCTTGTTGAGCGGGTTTTTCTCGGTGTAATACATGGTGGTGGCGTTGGCGAGCGGCGACGGGTAGAAGTTCTGCACCTGATCGAGCTTGAAGCGGTTTGCTTTAATCCAGAGCGCCATGTTCACCATGTCTTCATCCGTGGTGCCCGGGTGGGCGGAGATGAAATAGGGGATCAGGTACTGCTGCTTGCCCGCCTCTTTGGAATACTTGTCAAACAGCTCCTTGAAGCTGTAGTAGCTGCCCATGCCCGGCTTCATCATCTTGGAGAGCGGGCCCTCCTCGGTGTGTTCCGGCGCGATCTTGAGGTAGCCGCCGACGTGGTACTTGGCCAGCTCCTTGATGTAGCGCGGATCTTCCACCGCGATGTCGTAACGCACGCCGGAGGCGATCAGGATCTTCTTGATGCCCTTGAGGTCACGTGCCTTGCGATAGAGGTTGATGGTCGGGCTGTGGTCGGTGTCCATGTGCGGGCAGATGGTCGGCCAGACGCAGGAGGCGCGCCGACAGGTCTGCTCGGCCTTGGGGCTCTTGCAGCGGAGCTTGTACATGTTGGCGGTGGGGCCGCCCAGATCCGAGATGACGCCGGTAAAGCCCGGCACCTTGTCGCGGATCTCTTCGATTTCTTTCAGAATCGACTCTTCCGAGCGGCTCTGGATGATGCGCCCTTCGTGCTCGGTGATGGAGCAGAAGGAGCAGCCGCCGAAGCAGCCGCGCATGATATTGACCGAGGTCTTGATCATGTCGTAGGCCGGGATCTTCTCGTTGCCATAGGCCGGGTGCGGCACCCGCTGGTACGGCAGGCCGAACACCCCGTCCATCTCGTCGGTTTCGAGCGGGAAGGCGGGCGGGTTGACCCAGATGATGCGATCGCCGTGGGCCTGGGAGAGCGCGCGGGCGCAGCCGGGGTTGGTCTCGTGGTGCAGGATGCGGGACGCATGGGCGTAGAGCACCTTGTCCTCCTTCACCCGCTCGAACGCCGGCAGCTTGACGTAGGTCAGCTCCCATGGCTTTTGCTTAGGGGGCTGCACCAGGATGGGCTTGGCCTCCTGCTCCACCGGCGCGGTACCCTCGTCATCAGAGCAAGGCGCCCCTTCCATATAGGGGTTGGGGATGGGATCGATGCGGCCAATCTGGTCGAGCTTGCTCGAATCCACCCCGCGCCAGCCCGGCAGCGGCTCCTTGCGGATGACGGCGGTGCCGCGAATGTCCTGCATGGTGTCGATGGTCTCGCCGCCTGCGATGCGGTGAGCCACCTCCACCAGGGGGCGCTCGGCGTTGCCGTAGATGAGGATGTCGGCCTTGGCGTCGATGAGGATGGAGCGACGGATGGTCTCGGACCAGTAGTCGTAATGGGCGATGCGGCGCAGGGATGCCTCGATGCCGCCGATGACCACCGGCACCTCTTTATAGGCCTCTTTGCAGCGCTGGGTATAGACCAGGGTGGCGCGATCCGGCCGCTTGCCGCCCACATCCCCCGGGGTGTAGGCGTCGTCGTGGCGCAGCTTCTTGTCGGCGGTGTAGCGGTTGATCATGGAGTCCATGTTGCCCGCCGTCACCCCGTAGAAGAGGTTGGGTTTGCCGAGACGCATGAAGTCATCTTTCGATGACCAGTCCGGCTGGGCGATGATGCCGACCCGAAAACCTTGGGATTCGAGCATGCGGCCGATCACCGCCATGCCGAAGCTCGGGTGATCCACGTAGGCGTCGCCTGTCACCAGCACGATGTCGCAGCTGTCCCAGCCGAGCTTGTCCATCTCCGCGCGGGACATGGGCAAGAAGGGCGCCGTGCCGTAGCACTCGGCCCAGTAACGGGGATAGGAGAAGAGGTTGGTAACCGGCTGCATTTTGACCACCTGGAACAATTCGGGTCGCGCATTATACCGGCAGAGCAAGGCGGGGGCGACGGCTTTTTGCCCCTACAGAACGCGAGGGGAAGGGGCGCCTTCGAGCGGGCGCGACAGGTCGGCGTGACAGACTCTGATCTCATCAACAAGCAGGGCGCCCATTGGCGCCCTGTTTGCTGTCATCCGAGTCGGCACGCTAGGCCGCCGGTTTGTCACGCCCCTCGGAGGCCACCGCCCCCGGCACCGGGGAGGGACTGGCCGGGGTTGCCGTGGCCAGTACCTCGTCCACCAGTCGATCCCGCGCCCCCGTCATCCCCGCGCGTCTGGCGATCAGGTGATAGATGGCGGGCACCACCAGCAGGGTCACCAGGGTCGCCAAGGACAAGCCGAAGAAGACCACGGTCCCCACGGCCATCCGGCTCTCGTACCCCGCCCCCATGGAGAGCATTAGGGGCACGGCGCCGATGATGGCGGTGAGCGAGGTCATCAAGATGGGGCGCAGGCGGCGCACCGACCCCTTGATGATCGCCTCCTCGAACCCTTCACCCCGCTGGCGCAGCTGGTTGATGAACTCGACGATGAGGATGCCGTTCTTGGTCACCATGCCGATGAGCATGATCATGCCTATCTGGCTGTAGATGCTGAGCTCCTGCCCCGTGAGCCAGAGGCCGAGCAGGCCGCCGAAGATGCCGAGCGGCACCGTCATCATCACCACCGCCGGGGTCAGCAGGCTCTCGAACTGGGCCACCAGCACCAGATAGACCACCAGCAGGGCCAGGCCGAACACCAGCGCCATCTCCCCCTGATTGTCGCGATAGTCCTTGGACTCGCCGGCATAATCCACCGACATGCCAGTGGGCAGGTGATCTGCGGCCCAGCCATCCAGGAAGTCGAGCGCCTCCCCCAGGGTGTGGCCGGGGGCCACGTCCGCGGTGAGGGTGACCGCCTTCTGGCGCTGGTAGTGATTGAGGCGCTGAGGGCTCGCCACCTGGGTGACGGTCGCCAGGGTGGAGAGGCTCACCATCTCGCCGCTCGCGGCCTTCAAATAGATGCGGCTGATGTCGGAGATGCCGTTGAACTGGGTCTGGTTGGCGCGCAGGTAGACGTCATACTCTTCGCCCCTGTCCACATAGGTGGTCTGGCTGACGCCGCCGAGCAGGGCCTGCAGGGAGCTTGCGATGGTGGAGACCGGAATGCCGAGCTGGGTGGCTCGCTCCCGCTCTATGGTCACCTGCAGCTCCGGGGTCTTCTCGGCATAGTCGAGATCCGGGCTCTGCATCAGCCCGCTTTGGGCCGCCGCCTCCTTGAGCGCCAGCCCCTGCTGGTTGAGCTCGCCGTAATCGGAGCCTTGCAGCACGAACTGCACCGCCGCGGTGGATCCGCCTCTGAACCCCGGCTGGAAGGTGCGGATCATCACGTCGGGGATGCCGGCGAGGCGACCGCTCAGGGAGCGGCCAAACTCGGTGGCCGTTTCGTCCCGCACCGCCCAGTCGCTGAGCTGGATGATGGCCATGCCGGTCTGATCGCCGCCGCGCCCGAAGGCCGGGGTGCTGAAGCTCATGGCCTGCACCACCCCCTTGCCGAGCAGCGGCAGGATGGCGGCCTCCACCTGCTGCATGTTGCGCTTCATCCGCTCGATGCTGGTGCCCTCCGCCCCTTTCACGAACACATAGAGCACGCCCCTGTCCTCGGTCGGGGTAAGGCTTGCGGGCAGCTTGCCAAAGAGGGCGCTAATGCCGCCAAGGCAGAGCAGCAACACCAGGGGCATCCAGACGGCGCGGCGCAGCACGGCCCCCAGCACGCGGCGATAACGCTCCTCCACCCAGCCAAGTCCCTTGTCCAGGGTGGCGGTCAGGGCGTTGGGTTTGTCCACGGCACGCATCAGCCAGGAGCCCATGGCCGGGGTCAGGGTGAGCGCCACCAGGGAGGAGAAGAGCACGGCCAGGGAGAGCAGGATGGCGAACTCGGTGAAGAGGCGCCCCACCATGCCGTCCATGAAGGCGATGGGCACGAACACCATCACCAGCACGGCGGTGGTGGCGATGACGGCAAAGCCCACCTCCCGGGTGCCGTGCCAGGCCGCCATCAAGGGGGACTCGCCCCGTTGCAGGTGGTGGTGGATGTTCTCTACCACCACGATGGCGTCATCCACCACCAGGCCGATGGCGAGGATGAGGGCCAGCAAGGTGATGAGGTTGATGGAAAAGCCCAGATACCAGGCACCGATGAAGGCCGAGATGAGGGAGACGGGCACCGTGATGGCGGGGATGAGGGTGGTGCGCCCCTGCCCGAGGAAGAGATAGAGCACGGCCACCACCAGCAGGGCGCAGATGGCGAGTGTCTCGTATACCTCGTCGATGGCTTGCTTGATGAAGATGGTGGAGTCGTAGTCGACCTCAAGGGTGGCCCCCTCCGGCAGGAAGCGCTGCATCTCCACGAGCTTCTTCTCGATGCCCTGGGCCACCGCCAGGGGGTTGGCGGTGGACTGGGCGACGATGCCAATCCCCAGGCTCTCGCGGCCGTTGCGCTGATAGGCGCTGTCTTCGTTCTTGGCCCCCACCTCCACATCCGCAATGTCCGCCAGATAGATGCTCTGACCATTGGTGGCGGTTTTCACCGGCAGGGTGCGAAAATCTTCCGCACTGTGATAGAGCCGTGCGATCTGCACCGCCATGGTCATGGTGTTGTTGCGGATCTCGCCGCCCGGCAGCTCGATGTTCTCCCGCTTGAGGGCATCCTGCACGTCGGCCACCGTGATGCCGCGGGCCGCCATGTCGGCGGGGCGCAGCCGCACGTACATCACCTGGGTCAGGTCCCCGGAGAGGGAGACCTCGCTCACCCCGTCCACCAGGCTCAAGGGGTCCACCAGCATGCGATTGGCGTAATCCGTCATGGCGGTACGATCCATCTGGGTGCTGCTGAAGTTGAGCCAGATGGCCACATCCCCGTTGCCGTTGTCCTTGGTCACCATGGGCTCGTCCGCCCCGTCTGGCAGCTTGGGTCTGGCCCGGGAGATGGCGTCACGCACGTCGGAGGTGCCCTCCAGCATGTTCCAGCCGAGCTTGAACTCCACCGTGATGGAGGAGCGCCCCTTGCGGGTCACCGAGTTGATGTTCTTGATGCCGCTGATGCCGGAGAGCTGATCCTCGATGGGCTTGGTGACCTGGCTCTCCATCACCTCGGGGGCCGCCCCCTCATAGGTGGTGGTGATGGAGACGGACGGGGTCTGCACATCCGGCATCTCCCGCACGGTGAGTTTGCTGAAGGCCACCAGGCCGAACACGGTGAGCAGGGCGCTGATGACCACCGCCACCAGGGGACGGCGTACTGAGATATCGGAGAGCCACATCAGCCTTTCACCTCGCCCAGATCACGTACCTGGGCGCCGTCGCGCAGATTGACCAGCCCCTCCACCGCGATGCGATCGCCGACGTTCAACCCCTTGAGCACCCAGACGGCCTCGCCATGGGTGTCGCCAAGCTCCACCGGCACCCGCTTCACCCGTCCGTCCGCCTCCAGGCGATAGACGAAGCGCTGCTCGCCGGCGTACTCCACCGACTGGGCAGGGATCAGGGTCATCTTCTGGGGTGGCAGAGAGAGATCCACGTTCATCAGCATGCCGGGGCGCAGCTGGCCGCCGGTGTTGGGCAGGATGACGCGGGCCTTGATGTTCTGGGTGTCGCTGGAGATCCGGCTGTCGAGGGTCTCCAGCACGCCGGAAAAGGATTGATCCGGCCAGGCCGAGCTGGTTGCCGTCACCGCCATGCCGGGGCGCAGCAGGGAGAGGTAGCGCTCGGGCACCGCCAGATCGAGCCGCAGTTTTGCCAGCTCGTCCAGATGCAAGAGCACGTCGCCGCTGTTGACCAGGGCTCCTTCGCTGAGATCGATGAGGCTGACGGTGCCGTCGAAGGGGGCCGCCAGGGTGCGCAGGGAGAGCTCGTAACGGGCCGCATCGACCCGGGCCTGTGCCTGGGCAACAGTCGCCTCTTGCCCCTCCAGCTCCGAGGTGGTGACGGCGCCTCGCGCCACCAGCTTGCGCATGTCCCGCAGCTTGCGAGCCTCGTCGCGCACGCTGGCGCTCTGCTCGGCCAGCTCCGCCTGCTGCTTGCCCGCATCCAGGGCGATCAGGGTCTGCCCCTGTTTGACCTGCTGGCCGGAACTCACCGCGATGGTGGCAATGCGGCCGGTCACCTCGGGGCTGATGGCCACGGCGCGATTGGCCGCAAGCTTGCTCACCAGCTTGATGGAGGGCTCGGCCAGACTCTGCCTGACGGTTTCGGCCCTGATGTTGATCTCTCTTGGTGCAGGCTTGCTGGCGGGTTCAGCCTGCCGCAGATGCCAGGCGCCCGCCGCCAGCAATAGAAGAAGAGGGAAAAGCCACAGCCACACGCGCGTTTTCATCACAAGATCCATGCAGTCAAAGAGAGAGGAAGAAGAGATAGCTTCATCAAGGATGGCACCATGTTACCCCCTGACTATGCCGTGACTATGTATAAATGTGACAAAACGTAACAGTCCGGTGAGAAGATCATCAAAAACGCATCTTGTCGGCACGCACGTCAGGGTTCTGCCTTACACTGATGCCGACTCTCGCCATCTTCCGGTACGCCCATGTCCATTCCCTCCCCCGCCTTTGCCAGATACCGATTGCAGTGGCTGCTGCTGGGCCTCGGCCTGCTGCTGTTGCTGCTCGCCCTGCAACATGCGTTTCGCCAGGTTACCGAGATCAACAAGCGTGACACCATCAACGCCGCGACTCAGCTCAGCAGCCAGCACCAGCGGATGGAGACCTTCCTTGAGGCCATGCGCGGCCAGGCGGAGGAGCGCCTGCGCAGCAATCCCCAGTCCGTGCTCTCTCGCCAGCTCTATCAGGCGCTGCAATCCGACGGGGAGCACGGCATCAACCTGGATCGCATCCCTGTCGATCTGCCCCCCGCCCTCATCGGCAACCTGACCGGGCAGGGCCCGCTGCCCCATGACGGCAGCGAGCGGCAAGCCAGAATACATCTCGCCCTCAGCCTCTCCCCCCTGCTCGCCACGGCCAGCAAGCTGCTGGACAGGGACGTGGCCTGGATCTACTTCACCGGTACGGACAATTTCATCTACCTCTATCCCTGGGTGCCATCCAGCCAGTTTCGCTTCGATCCCGTGATTTACAGCAAGGCCTACTGGCAGGAGGCGATGGCCAGGCATCCCCACCTGGAGCACGCCATGCTCTCGCGCCCCTACCAGGATTTTGCCGGACGGGGGCAGATGATCACCCTCTCCCAGCCCATTACCCAGGGCGGCCAGATCATTGGCCTGCTCAGCATCGACATCCAGACCGTCACGCTGGCGCAGACCCTGCACCGCCTCGCCCCCCGGATTGGCACCCTGTTCCTGCTCAACGCCCATCAGCAGATCCTCGCCAGCAGCCAGTCCGGTACCGCGCCGCCCCCCGTCAGGACGGCGCAGTCAGCGGAATATGAGTGGCAACAGGGCGCCCTGCAGCTCGTCTACCCCATCCCGGAGACACCGCTCTCCCTCATCCATCGCATCCCGCTGCTGCCTCTGCTGCAGACGCTGTTGTGGCAATCGGCTACGGCGCTCATCACCATTCTCTGTCTGGTGGTGGCGACCGTCTCCAGCCTGCGTGCCCAGCGCCTCAACCGGCGCCTCAACTACCTGTCACGCCACGATGCCCTGACCGGCGCCTTCAACCGCCACTACTTCGATGCCTTCGAACACCGCCAGGCCCTGGCAGGCCGCCAACGCATCGGCGCCATCATGTTTGACTGCGATCACTTCAAACAGGTCAACGACCGTTTCGGCCACGGGGTGGGCGATCAGGTCCTCATCCGTCTGGTGCAGCTCTGCCAGTCCCTGCTGACACGGGAGTGCCACCTGATCCGCTGGGGCGGCGAGGAGTTCCTGCTGCTCGTCGCCGATGAAGCGATCCCTCTGGCCCCCTTGGCCGAGCGGCTTCGTCTGTGCATAGCAGAGCATCCCTGGAGCGCCATCGCGGCCGAGCTGAAAGTGACCGTCAGCCTGGGCCACTGTCGCCAGTCACCGGCCATCTCCTTGCAGGAGGTGATCCGCCGCGCCGATATCGCCCTCTATCAGGCCAAGGCCAACGGCCGCAATCGCAGCGAAGCGTGGCGGGATGACGGGCAGGAGAAGCCGGAGTAAGCTGGACTCCCACTTCATGTCAGGAGACGCAACTGTGTCACGAAAACCCCGTCTGGGATTGGCCCTGGGCAGCGGCGCGGCCCGAGGATGGGCCCACATCGGCATCATCCGTGCCCTGGAGCGACTCGGCGTCAAGCCGGATCTGGTGGCTGGCTGCTCCATCGGCAGCTTTGTCGGCGCCGCCTATGCCGCTGGTGAACTGGACAAGCTGGAGAGCTGGGTGCGCGGCTTCAGCCGCCTGCAGGTCATGGGGCTGCTCGATCCTGCCCTCTCCGGCGGCCTGTTTCGCGGTGACAAGGTATTTGGCATCGCCGCCGGCCATCTGGGGGATCCCGCCATCGAAAGCCTGCCGCTGCCCTTTGCCTGCGTCGCCACCGAACTCGATACCGGTCGCGAGATCTGGTTGCAGGAAGGGCCGCTTCGCCAGTGTGTGCGCGCCTCCTGCGGTATGCCCGGCCTGCTCACCCCGACCCGGGTGGAGGATCGCTGGCTGGTGGACGGGGCCGTGGTCAACCCGGTCCCCATCTCCCTGGCCCGCGCCATGGGAGCCGAGGTGGTGATCGCCGTCAACCTCAACACCGACATGCACCAGCCCTGGACCGACGAACCGGACGAGCCCGTGCAGGGGGGGCTGCTCAGCCAGTGGTTGAACCGGGGCGAGCGCGAACCCAGTACCCCCGGCATGTGGGGGGTGATGACGGGCTCCATCAACATCATGCAGGAGCGCATCACCCGTGCCCGGATGGCCGGGGATCCCCCCGAGATCCAGCTCTGCCCGCGCCTTGGCAACCTCTCCATCATGGATTTCCACCGCGCGAGCGACGCCATCAACGAGGGGGAAGCCTGTGTCGAGCGCAACCTGGAGCAGCTCAAGGAGGAGCTGTCACGACTCTGCCTGATATGAAGGCATATCGGGGTAAAAGACAAAAAGAGCGCCAATAGGCGCTTTTTTTTCGGGTTACGCGGCTCAGAACAGCCCCAGCCCCTTGAGCATCACCACCAGGATCAGCAGCGGCGACACATAGCGGATGATGAAAAACAGGGGGCTGAGGATGGGCAGCGCCAGCTTGCCTCCATTGGTCAGCGCCGTCGTCATCCGCTCGAATCCCCATACCCAGCCCACAAAGAGGCAGAGGAAGATGCCGCCAAGGGGCATCAGCACGTTGGAAGAGACGAAGTCGAACAGATCGAAGAAGGTTTTCCCGCCAACCTGCACATCCGCCAGCGTGCTGCTCGAGAGCGCACAGGTCGAGCCGACCGCCCCCAGCACCAGCAGGTTGATCAGGGTCGCCCTTGTGCGGCTCATGTGAAAGCGCTCGGAGAGCACCGAGACCGGCACCTCCAGAATGGAGAGCATGGCCCCGGTGGCTGCGATGGCGGATAGCACGAAGAAGAGCACCATGAAGAGGTGTCCAAACGGGATGCTGGCAAACACCGCGGGTATGGTGATGAACAGCAGGGAGGGGCCTGCGCTCGGCTCGAAGCCAAAGGCAAACACCGCCGGGAAGATGGCGATCCCCGCCAGCATGGAGACGAAGAGATCCGCGCACATCACCCGTACCGTGGTGAGAGGGATGTGCTGATCATCGCGAAAATAGCTGCCATAGGTCATCATGCAGCCCATCCCGATGGAGAGCTTGAAGAACGCCAGCCCCATGGCCGTCAGCACGACGCCTGCGGTCACCTTGGAGAAATCCGGCGAGAACAGGAAATGCAGTCCTTCGCTCGCTCCGGGCAGAGTCAGGCTGCGCACGCCTATCACCAGCAGCAGGATGAAGAGCAGTGGCATCAACCGCTTGGTGACCGCTTCGATCCCCCTGGAGACCCCCATCAGCAAGATCCCCCCCATCAGGGCCAGCACCAGCCACTGCCAGAGCAGACTCTGCAAGGGATCCGTTATGAGTGAATTGAAGGCAGCACCCGTGACGGCGGGATCGGTGGAGAGGATCTCGCCGCTGGCCGCCTTGAAGATGTAGGCAAACACCCAGGCCGCCACCTCGGAGTAGAACGACATGATGAGGAAGGCCGCGCTCACCCCCATGGCGGCGATCAGCCACCAGGGTTGCCCCTTCGGAGCCAGCTTGATGAGCCCGCTGACCGCATCCGTCCTGGCCTCGCGCCCCAGCATGATCTCGGAGATCATCACTGGCAACCCCACCAGCAGGGTGGCGATGACATAGACCAGCAGAAAACCGGCGCCACCGTTCTCACCGGTCAGATAAGGAAACTTCCAGATATTGCCGAGCCCGACGGCAGACCCCAGGGTCGCGGCCAGCACGCCAAAGGTGCTGGTAAACCCATCTCTGGCTTTGGTAATGGATTGGCTCATCGTTGTCTCGCTGTGTGGATCACCGCCTGAATTAAAAGGGTCGGAGTGTTCCGTGGATTAATCCAGCCCGACAAGATGATTTAGTGAAAATCGCCGTTGACCGCACACAACCCATTATTTAATTAAATAATCATCCATTATGACAAATAAAAAATGCCGCCTCGAGGGCGGCATTTTTATCAAGGTTGAACTGAATCAAGCCTTGGCAATATCGTCCGGACCGATCTGGCCGATTTCGGCGACTTTCTTGTCAGCCAGCAGCCAGAGGGTGAACTTGTGCAGATCGGGGTGGTGGGCCAGGGCAACCAGGAAGGCGCCTCCGACTTCACGGTAACCCAGTTCATAGTTCTTCAGGGTGGTTGGGGGGACGCCCAGCAGATCGGCAAACTTGGGACGGCTCAGGCCTACCGCTTCGCGGATCTGACGGATCTTCTTGCCAACAGTTACGATATTTGAATTCATGTGTTCCATACTCCGTTCGGCGGATTGACTCCACCTTTATTTTTCGCGACGACTCGTAGTCAAGTGTATCAGTTTTGAACGGACTCGTTATGGTCGAGCCTCTATCTATAATCAGCGTCTTTCGACGACAACCCTTCACAAACCTCGAGGATGGTAATCGCTGCGTCGCCTCAGGTAAACAGTCTCGAAAAGAAACCTTTCTTGTTGCCCGGCCATCCCTCGTATAATTCGCTGGTTATTTCCAAGAGAGTCATCAACATGGCATTTCCCGGCATCATTTCCCGTCTTCATTCCGACCCGGACTCCCTCCCCCGTCAGCTCGCCCAGGGTCTGCAGACCCGGGCCGAAGCGTTCTGGCTGCCCATGGCCATGCAGGGGGACGCCGCCACCGTGCTGGCGGCCCTCCCGGACAGCTGCAGCCTCTATCTTGAAGGCCAGACGACGCTTCCCCTGCGCAGCCACGACGGCGTCGTGGCAGAAAACGGCACCCTGGCACTGGGCAATGGTCACACGATGACGCTGGCCAGGGAGAAAGGCGATGGCGGCATCGTGCCGGAAGAAAGCCTCGCCGAGATGGCCCAATGGCTGGAAGCGGGTCATCGGCACTTCATCTGCTCCACCGCCGTCCAGCCCGTGGCGCGGGCCATCCTCAACATCTGGCCTCTCGATCCCTACCTCGCCCGTCACTTCTTGCTCAGTTTCACACCCTTGCTGTGCGAAGCAACCGAGGCGGACTATCTTGCTGTCCTCTCGGTCAGGGCGGGTGACGCCACCCTGCGGCACGCTTGGGCTGAGGCTTATATGAAGCTTGAGAAGAAACTGCATCGCGCCTACTTGGATCACTAATAAATCCCAAGAAACAGCCAGTTATCCCTACGACACAATTTGCCCCATCCCTTATCTGTGAGCTTGATCATGTTTTGAAATGGGCATAAAGTGCGCCACGTCATCGGAATGACGTCGGCTGTTCGTGGCGGAGTATGCATTGTCGACAGTGCAACCCGCGCACTTGTGCACCCAGATACGTGCCTCCTGGATGGATCTAGGATCCCTGTTCGCACCAACGTCGTTGGTCGACAGAGCCAGCAGCTTACATAAATTACAAAGTGCGAAGCACGTGAACAACGTGCCATCTCAACGAGGATTATTTTATGATGAAAATGGCTCCTTCCCTGATCGCCATCGCTATGGCCACCATGGGTGCAACTGCAGCTCACGCCGCTGACGACATCTACTTCGGCGCCGGTGTTGGTGCAACTCACTTCAACGGTCTGAACAAGATCGAAGGCGTGAACGTTGGCGAAGAAGATGCGGCTGCTGCCAATGCCTTCGTTGGTTACAACTTCAACGAATACTTCGGTTCCGAGCTGGGCTACCAGTACACCGGCCGTGGCAACACCGACGGCAACCGTTACGAGAGCCAGGGTGCCACCCTGTCCGGTATCGCTCGTCTGCCGCTAGGCAACGATTTCTCCCTGTTCGGTGAAGCTGGTGCATACTGGGGTCACACCGACGGTCTGGGCACCAGCGATACCAAAGTATCCCCGCTGGCCGGTGCCGGTGTGACCTACAAGGTCAACGACGCGCTGGATCTGCAAGCTCGCTACCGCTACATGTGGGACGTGGCTGACCTGCACGCCGACAACGTACGCTACAAGTCCAACCAGAGCGTTGCGACCCTGGAAGCCGTTTACCACCCGTTCCGTACTTCCTACGTAGCGCCTGCTCCGGCCCCGGTTGTTGAAGAAGCACCGGCCCCGGCTCCGCAAATCGTTGAGAAGAACTTCGCCCTGAACTCCGACGTGCTGTTCGCCTTTGGCAAAGACAGCCTGAAGGCCGAAGGTGTGCAAGCCCTGAACGCTCTGTACCAGCAAATCGTTGAGTTCCAGCCGAAAGACGGCAACGCCGTTGTTGTTGGTTACACCGACCGTATCGGTTCCGACGCTTACAACCAGAAGCTGTCTGAAGCTCGTGCCCGCACCGTTGCCAACTTCCTGGTCAGCAAGGGCATGGCTGCCAGCAAGGTTGCCATCGAAGGTCGCGGCGAAGCCAACCCGGTCACCGGCACCAAGTGTGACGGCGTCAAGGCCAAGGCTCAGCTGATCTCCTGTCTGGCTCCGGACCGTCGCGTAGAAGTTCGCGTATCCGGCGTACAAGAAGTTCAAAAGTAATCTGACTTCGCTCAGGTAACGTAAAAAAGGGGATGCCACGGCATCCCCTTTTGCTGTCTCTCTCCTCCCCCCAGCGACACTCTCTGTCTCACCTTTTCTCCCCTTTGCCCCCCGTATTGCGGCCCCGCGACACCGGTGTCGGCGCTGCATATCTGTGCAGAAACTTGATCACGCTGATTCAAAAGAATACAGTAGCAACGCTTGTAAGACATTGGATGAACTATTAAAAGTGCTCAGTGCCCGGTTAGTTGTCCATGGAGAAACAGCTTCATGAGAATCCAGGTTTCCATCCATTTTTTATTCAAGCCATCCGTGATCCGCTCACGGTGTCGCACATGAAGTGTCATCTGCGACCGGTATAACAAAGAGTGCGCAGTACGCCCATAGCACGGCAACTCAACGAGGATAAAACGATGAAAATGAAAATGGCACCAACCCTGATTGCTCTGGCCATTGCAGCCATGGGAACCACCACCGCTCAGGCGGCCGACGACTGGTACACGGGTATGGGTGCAGGTTGGGCCTATGGCCACGACCTGGATACCTTCGGCCAGGATGCTGACAAGGACGCCACCGCGCTCTCCCTGTTCGGCGGTTACAACTTCACCGAGAACTTTGCCGCCGAGCTCGGCTATCTCTATGCCGGCAAGGCCGGCGTCGATGGCGTCGACTTCAAGACCCAGGGTGCCACCCTGTCCGGTATCGCACGCCTGCCCATGAATGACATCTTCTCCGTCTTCGCCGAAGGGGGTGCCTACTTCAACCACGTCAACGGCAACGGCCAGAGCGACAACGGGACCTCGCCGCTGGCGGGTCTGGGTCTGACTGCCAAGCTCTCCGACCTTATCGACCTGCAGGCCCGCTACCGCTACATGTGGGATCTGGGTGACGATCAGAAAACCTGGAAAACCGACATGAGCGTCGCCACCCTGGAACTGGTGATGCACCCGAACCGCACCACCTATGTGGCACCGGCCCCGGCACCGGCTCCCGAGCCGGTTCCCGAGCCTGTCATGGTCGACAAGAACTTCTCCCTGAGTTCGGACGTGCTGTTTGCCTTCGGCAAATCCACCCTGAAGCCGGAAGGGGCTGCTGCGCTCAACACCCTGTATCAGCAGATCGTCGACGTCCAGCCGAAAGATGGCAGCGCCGTGGTGGTTGGTTACACCGACCGCATCGGCTCCGATGCCTACAACCTGAAGCTGTCTGAAGCCCGTGCCCGCACCGTGGCCGACTTCCTGGTTGGCAAGGGTCTGCCGGCTGGCAAGGTATCCATCGAAGGTCGTGGTGAAGCCAACCCGGTCACCGGTACCCAGTGTGACGGCATCAAGGCCAAGGCTCAGCTGATCGCCTGCCTGGCACCGGATCGCCGCGTCGAAGTGCGCGTCACCGGCGTACAGGAAGTGCAGCAATAAGGGGACAACCACCTGTTGCAAAAAGGGGCCATTCCGGCCCCTTTTTTAATGCCCGCACGGCATCACCAGCGCGGGCAGCCCACCTGCCTGCCCCACCGATTTTCCATACAGATGCGTCACTTAAATGGTTAATGCGCTCACATCGCCTATACATAATGTTGGCTATACATAGCAAAGGGCTGGGAGCCCTATAACACCCAACATCGACGAGGATACGCGATGAACATAAGACTGAAACCTGTGTGGATTGCATTGGCATTGGCGACGAGTGCCGCTCAGGCGGCACCTGTTCACGACTGGTATGTGGGGGCTGGGGGTGGCTGGGCCTTTGCCCATGACATCGATGATTTCAGCCAGGGTGTCGGCAAGGACGCGACCGCCATCAACGCCTTTGTCGGCTACAACTACAACGAGAATCTGGGGACCGAACTCGGTTACCTCTCCACCGGTGACTGGGATATCGCCGGCCAGGACTTCAACAGCAAAGGGGCCACCCTGTCGGTCATTGGCCGTTTGCCGCTCGGGGACATCTTCTCTGTCTTTGCCGAAGGGGGCGGTTATCTCTATCACGTCGACTCCGTCAACGGGGGAGATGACAACCTGGCTCCCCTGGCGGGTCTGGGCCTGACCGCCAGACTGAGCGACTGGGTAGACATCCAGACCCGCTACCGCTACATGGTACGAGTCGGGGACGATCCTGACAACGACAAGGTGGGCAGCGGCACCAAACGCTGGGTCAGCAACATCAGTACCGCCACCATCGAGCTGGTGCTTCACCCCAATCGCACCGTCGCCGCAGTGCCGGTGGCCGCGCCTCTGGTCGTGGCACCGCCGCCCCCGGCTCCCGAGCCGGTGGATCAGACCTTCAACCTGAGTTCGGATGTGCTGTTTGCCTTTGGCAAGGCGGAGCTCAAACCGGAGGGGATGCAGGCACTCGACGCCCTCTACCAGCAGATCGTCGACGTCAAACCCAAGGATGGCAACGCCATGGTGATGGGCTACACCGACCGCATCGGCTCGGATGCCAACAACCAGGCACTGTCGGAGGCCCGTGCAAGCACGGTCGCCAACTTCCTGATTGGCAAGGGGCTGCCCGCAGACAAGGTGAGCATCCAGGGCAATGGCGAGAGCAACCCGGTCACCGGCACCCAGTGTGATGCCATCAAGGCCAGGGCTGCCCTCATCGACTGCCTGGCCCCGGATCGCCGGGTCGAAATCCGGGTCACCGGTGTCAGCAATCCCGCCGAGCCCGCCCCCGCCGAGCAACCGGCACAATAACCTCCTCTTCCTTCACAGCCGTGCACAAAAAAGGGATGCCGAGGCATCCCTTCTGCGTGTCTGTCCCCTTGGGATCAGAAGGAAGTACGACGATAGCGGCGGTACTCGGGGCGCCAGAAGTTCGCCTCGATGGCCTGATCGATCACATCATCGGGGGTCTGCACCGCCTTGCCCTGCAACATGGCGGTCTTGGCCACCATCTTGGCGATGTAGCGGGAGACCTGATGGATGTCCGCCAGATCCGGCAGCAAGGAGCCCTCTTCCCCCTTCACCAGGGGTGAACAATCCGCCAGGGCACGGCTGGCCGACATCAGCATGGCATCGGTCACCCGGTTGGCACCGGAGGCGATGACGCCAAGGCCAATTCCCGGGAAGATGAAGGAGTTGTTGCACTGGGCGATGACATAGCGCTTGCCCTTGTACTCCACCGGTGCGAACGGGCTGCCGGTGGCCACCAGCACCTGGCCGTCGGTCCAGCGGATGAGATCCGCCGGGGTGGCCTCCACCCGGGAAGTGGGGTTGGAGAGCGGGAAGATGATGGGACGGGCACAGTGCTTGTGCATGGTCTTGACCACCTCCTCGGTGAAGAGGCCGGGCTGGCCGGAGACCCCGATCAGGATGTCCGGGCGACCGTGCTCCATCACCTCCAGCAGGGAGATGTTGTCCCCCACCGGCCACTCCTTGATCCGCTCCAGCGGCTGGGAGAGCTTGCGCTGGAAGTCGAGCTGGTTCGGGATCTTGTCGGTGATGAGGCCGAAGCGATCGACCATGAAGACCCGGCCCCGCGCCTCGGCATCCGTAAGCCCTTCGGCCTTCATCTGCGCCACTATCTGCTCGGCGATGCCGCAGCCCGCGCTGCCGGCGCCGAGGAAGGCGACCCGCTTCTCGGAGAGCTTGGCGCCGGAGGCCTTGCAGGCGGCGATGAGGCTTCCGAGGGTCACGGCAGCGGTGCCCTGGATGTCATCGTTGAAGCAGCACAACTCGTCCTTGTAGCGGTTGAGCAGCGGAGTGGCATTACCCTGGGCGAAGTCCTCGAACTGCAGCAGGATATCGGGCCAGCGACGCTTGACCGCCTGGATGAAGGCGTCGACGAACTCGTCGTACTCTTCGCCGGAGATGCGCGGATGGCGCCACCCCATGTAGAAGGGGTCGTTCAGCAGCTGCTGGTTGTTGGTGCCCACATCCAGCACCACCGGCAGGCAGTAGGCCGGGGAGATGCCGCCACAGGCGGTGTAGAGGGAGAGCTTGCCGATGGGAATGCCCATGCCGCCGATGCCCTGATCCCCGAGGCCCAGGATGCGTTCGCCGTCAGTGACCACGATCACCTTGACGTTCTGCTTGGTGGCGTTTTGCAGCATGTCATCGATCCTGTCCTTGTCCGGATAGGAGATGAAGAGGCCGCGGGCACGACGATAGATGTTGGAGAACTCCTCGCACGCCTTGCCGACCGTCGGGGTGTAGATGACCGGCAGCATTTCGGTGAGGTGATTGTTCAGCAGGCGGTAGAAGAGCGTTTCGTTGGTATCCTGGATGTTGCGCAAATAGATGTGCTTGTCCATGTCGTTGCCAAACGCCATGAACTGGCGATAGGCACGCTCTGCCTGCTCTTCGATGGTTTCGATGTTCTGGGGCAGCAGACCCTCCAGATTGAAGCTGCTGCGTTCTTCGCTGGTGAAGGCGCTGCCCTTGTTGAGCAACGGCGTCTCCAGCAGGGCTGGACCTGCGTAGGGAATGTAGAGGGGACGTTTCTGATTATTATCTTCAAACATGGATCTGTACCTTGACTGTGTGGCCCGTCGATCCTATGGGCTTGAGCCAACAATTTCAAAGGGTTTGCACCTCCCTTGCGAAAGGTTTGCGACCCAGTCGACGAAAGGCCCCCGGAGTCTGACCCGTCAGGCGGCGAAAACGGTTGGCAAAGTTGGCGCCGTCGCTGTATCCGACCCGGGCCGCCAGCTCGGCCAGCGGCCAGTTGGTGTAGAGCAGCAACTGGCGCGCCTTGTTCATGCGAAGTCCGGTGAGCCAGGCCATGGGGCCCATGCCGAACACCTGCTGGCAGAGCCGGTGCAGATGGGGCACCGAGCAGGCCATCTGGTCGGCCAGCAGGGCCACGCTCCAGGACTCGTCCAGACGTGCTTCCACCCGCCGAAACAGCGCCTGTAGCCGCAGCTCCGGCGTGCCGCGCACCTCCCCCTGCAGGGTTCGCTCCAAGAGCGCCAGCAGCAGGCTCAGCAGCTGGGGCTGGAGTGGCGAACGTATTCCCTCCCCCTGCATCAGGCTGAGCAGATGGTAGAGCTGCTCCCCCTCCTCCCCCTGCCAGATGCGATGGCCAAGCCGGTGCAGATGCTGCCAGCGCGGCACGTCGTCCAGCAGGATCCAGCTGGTATGCCAGGCTTCCCCCACCAGCCTGAGGCCCCCCGGCACGGCGGCCGGGAGAAAGACCAGGGCTCCCGCCGGGATGGGCTGCTCCCCGCCATCGGTGAGCAGGGCGCCCCCCTCGTCATGGCTCACCATCAGGATGTGAAACTCCGGTCGGTTGCGGCGGATAAGGTAGTGCTCCCGTATCGTCGAGAGGCCGGTCAGGAAGACGCCCGCCTCCCCAAGCAGGGGCAGCCCTTCGCGTCCCAGCATCCGCTCTTCGCAGGCCGGGGCGATTTCCAGACACTCGCTGATAAATGGCATAGCACCTCAACAGGATAGTTTTGCACAAGAAAGCCGAGAGAGGCTCACAGTGAAGCCTCCCGATATCACCCCTATCATACCCACGACAAACCCTGATTTTTACCAACCCGGTTAACATAAATGAATTATTGGCAAGCGATTTTAAAACAAACCACCGATCGCGAGTTCATGACGCGACTGTGGCGACTGGCCCTGCCGGTTTCGCTGCAATCCATGATGTTCTCCCTGCTCGGCCTCATCGACATCATGATGGTGAGCCAGCTCGGCACCACGGCTGTGGCGGCGGTCGGCTTGGGCAACCGGGTCTTCTTCTTCAATCTGCTGGTGATAGCGGGGCTCTCGGGCGGGGTCTCGGTGTTGGCAGCACAATATTTCGGCCGTGGCGAGATGGCCGGGGTGCGCCGCTCCCTGGCCCTGGCCCTGGTGGGCGCCCTGGCGGTGAGCCTGCCCTTTGCCCTCGTCTATGTGCTCTCACCGGGCAGCGTGCTCGGCTTTGCCAGCCAGGAGCCTGCGCTGCGCGAGCTGGCCGACGAGTTCCTGATGATCACCGGCGCCACCATCCTCTGCACCGCCGTGGTGGTGCCCCTGGAGTCGGCCCTGCGCTCGGTGGGCAATGCCGCGACGCCGACCCGTATCGGCATCATCGCCATCATCGCCAACGTCATCCTCAACTATGCCCTCATCTTCGGCCATTTCGGCGCCGAGGCCATGGGAGTAGCCGGTTCCGCCTGGGGCACCACCCTTTCGCGCCTGCTGCAGACCGCGCTGCTGCTTGCCTATGTGTGGCGTACCGAGCCCCGTCTCATCCCGCGCAAGCAAGACTGGCTCGCCGCCTTCAGGCGCAAGGAGGTGGTGCGCTTCACCCTGATCGCCCTGCCGCTGTTGCTGCACGACGGGCTCTGGGCCTTCGGCATGCTGCTCTACGGCTTCCTCTACGCGCACCTCGGCACCGACGCCCTGGCCATCATGACCACCCTCGGCACGCTGGAGAGCATCCTCATCTCCCTCTTCTTCGGGCTGGCGGTGGCCTGCTCCACCCTGCTCGGTCACCGGCTCGGGGCAGAGGAGTATGACGAAGCCTGGCAGCACTCCCAGCTCTTCCTGCTGCTGGCCCCCGTCGGCGCCCTGCTGGTGGGGACCGCCGTCTGGCTGATGCAGGGCAGCCTGCTGCAATGGGTCGGCAACCTGCCGGGCGAGCTGATGACTGAGGCCGGCCAGGTGCTCGCCATCCTGTGCCTCGGCATGCTGCTCAAGGTGTTCAACATGGTGGGGATCGTCGGGGTGCTGCGCTCGGGGGGGGACGTCAACTACAGCATCTTCATCGACATCGTCGGCATGTGGTGCATCGGCCTGCCGCTGGCCTGGGTGGCGGTCAGCCTGCTGGGCTGGCCCCTCTCCTGGGTGGTGGCGGTGGTCCTGCTGGAGGAGCTCTCCAAGGTGCTGCTGGTGCAGCGCCGCATTCGCCAGCGGCGCTGGCTGCGCAATCTGGTGCTGGGATAAGGGAAGAGCGCAAAGCGGGAAAATGCGGGGTCATATCAATGACAGAAAATCCCGCTTTGCAGTATGCTGGCCCCCTCTTCAATCAGAGGCGGGGTGCGCCGGCCATGCCGACCCTTGTGCCCCTGCCCAGTAGTCGTTTAAGGAGACGAGCATGGAACCACAAAAAGAGCGGATCACCGAGACTGCCCTGCTGGAGATGGCCAACAAGATCATTCGTGAACACGAGGACTTCATCCACGGCATGCGCGCCGACTCGGTGGAGCAGAAGGGGGACATTCTGGTGTTCAAGGGGGAGTTCTTCCTGGCTGAAGACGGCACCCCGACCGGCAAGACCATGGCGGTGTTCAACATGTTCAAGCTGCTGGCCCAGCAGCTCTCCGGCAAATACACCCTGGCCTGACGCCAGCCCCGTCATCACCGGATGCCGCCCTCAGGCGGCATCCGTTTTTGTGCGCCCTGCATCGCCCGCGGGTTTCCCTGCCTCGGCCACCACGCAGTTGCGACCCGCCATCTTGGCCATGTAGAGGCACTCGTCCGCCCGGTTGAGCAGATCCTCCACCCCCTCGCCACGCTGGGCCAGGGTCAGACCGATGCTCACCGTCACCTCCAGCAGCTCGTCGGAAGTGGGGCTTTTCACCAACCTCGCTTCCACCGCGACCCGCAGCCGCTCCGCCACCCGCTTGGCCTGTGCCAGATCCGTGCAACCGGGCAACAGGATGGCAAACTCCTCCCCGCCGTAACGCCCGAGCACCATGCCAGGCTCCAGCTGCTCCGACAGGGTGGCCGCCACCTCCTTGAGCACCGCATCCCCCGCCAGATGGCCGAAGGTGTCGTTGATGCGCTTGAAGCGGTCCAGATCCAGCAGCAGCACCGCGAAGGGGGCCTGTTTGCGGATCATGGCGGCCCTCGCCTTCTCGAGCTGCTTCATCAGCAGGCGGCGGTTCATCATGCCGGTCAGCTCGTCCGTGGTGGATTCCCGATAGAGTTGCAGCAGCATGTTGAGCTGGCCGCACTGCACCCAGGCGCTGGCGATGGCAAAGAGCCCCAGCAGCCAGACCTGGTTGAGGGTCTGCACGCTCCAGAGGGGCTGGCCCACCAGCAGCCAGTTGCCCGCCAGCATGGTGGCCAGAATGCCCCCCGCCAGTTGCAGGCTGAGGGAGAGGGGAATGGGGAAGATGGCGAACAGGCTGATGAGCAGATAGGGGAAGGCCATGTAGCCCGCCTGCATCTCCTGATCCGCGCCGAAGCTGTGCAGGCAGATGAGGGAGAAGAGCATCATCACCGCCATCAGGTAGCCCAGCGCCAGCTTCATGCGCTCGCGCTTGAAGTGGATGAGATAGGAGAGGGGGATGAGGGGCGAGAGGGCCAGCAGGCAGAAGATCCTGACTTGGAACAGCGCCTCGAACTGGATGGCTGGCAGGGTCAGCCAGTCCACCAGAGCCCAGCTCGGGAGCCCCGCCATCAGCAGACAGGTGAGCAGCCGCAGCCGCACCGTCATGAAGCCCATCCGGGTCAGGGTAAAATCTTCGGAGTGGGCGCGGGCACTCCAGAACTCCGACAGCTTCAGCATCCAGAGTCTCCATCTTCGAACCGAGGGCTCATTCTACACCGTCCCCATCCTGATGCATCAGCCTCCCTCCCCTTTGTGAGGGATCGGTCTCACACAAACCGGCGGATCTTAATCGCCACAGGAAAACGTTTCAACCCATCAGGAAATAAACGAGTTTGCGCTCAATTAGCGCTGGAAAGCGCGATGCCAATCACTAAAATAGCGCCCAATTTTCTCCCCTCCCCCCACACATTCGAGGTATTTATGGAACAGGCTGCCGCCCCAAGCGCCATCCGAGAGGCCCATCCCCCCAGGCGAGCCCACAGCGAACTGGTCTACGGCATCGAGGATGTCCCCCCCCTGCCCCAGACCCTGTTCGCCGCCCTGCAGCATATGCTCGCCATGTTTGTCGCCATCATCACCCCGCCCCTCATCATCGCCAATGCCCTCGGCCTCCCCGCCGACGACACCCGCTACATCGTCTCCATGTCCCTGGTCATGTCCGGCATCGCCTCCTTCATCCAGACCCGCCGTTTCGGCCCCCTCGGTTCCGGCCTGCTCTCGGTACAGGGCACCAGCTTCAACTTCCTCGGCCCCATCATCGCCTCCGGCCTCGCCCTCAAGCAGGCGGCCATGCCCACCGACGATCTGCTGGGCACCCTGTTCGGCACCATGCTGGCAGCGGCCCTCACCATCGTCGTCATGAGCCGCTTCCTGCACCTGGTCAAACGGATCATCACCCCGCTGGTGACCGGCATCGTGGTATTGCTCATCGGCCTGACCCTCATCAAGGTAGGGCTCATCAGCATGGGGGGCGGCTATGGCGCGCTGGCGGACGGCAGCTTCGCCAGCCACACCAACCTCTTTCTCTCCCTGCTGGTGCTCGGCCTCATCGTGCTGATGCAGCGCAGTCGCAACCCCTGGCTGCGCCTCTCCGCCATCATGATCGCCATGCTGGCGGGCTATGCGGTGGCGCTGCTGCTGGGCAAGGTGGCAGCCCCCACCTTCGACGGCCCCCTGGTGATGGTGCCTGTTCCGCTCCACTACGGGCTCGGCTTTGACTGGCAGCTGTTCGTGCCGCTCGCCATCATCTTCGTGGTGACGGCGCTGGAAGCCATCGGCGACATGACCGCCACCTCCGACATCTCCGGCGAGCCGCTGGAAGGGCCGGTCTACATGGCGCGGATCAAGGGGGGCGTGCTGGCCGACGGCGCCAACTCCATGCTGGCGGCGGTCTTCTCCACCTTCCCCATGTCCACCTTCGCCCAGAACAACGGCGTCATCCAGCTGACCGGGGTGGCCAGCCGCCATGTCGGCCTCTTCATCGCCGCCATGCTGGCCCTGCTCGGCCTGTTCCCGGCGGTGGCGAGCCTGGTGCAACAAATACCTGAACCCGTGCTCGGCGGCGCCACCATCGTCATGTTCGGCACCATCGCCGCCGCCGGGGTGCGCATCATCTCCCGGGAGGAGCTGGACCGCCGCGCCCTGATGATCCTGGCGGTGTCGCTCGCCATGGGCCTCGGAGTGGCCCAGGTGCCCGAGGTGCTGCAACACCTGCCGGAGCTGGCCAGGAGCGTGCTCTCCTACGGCGTCGCCACCGGCGGCCTCACCGCCATCCTGCTCAATCTGCTGCTGCCCAGGCGCGCCGCCGCACAGGCCTGACACTCCGCCATCCTTGCACCAAAGCCCCGCCATGCGGGGCTTTACCTTGTTTGCCCCCGCGCGTACTGTGCTTGGCAGCCTCTGCCAAAGGATGCCTCTCATGCCTTATACCCTGCTGCCCCCGCCGCCCGCCCACCAGACACCCGACCAGATCCTGGCCGAGGAGCAGCGCTGGCTGCGGGAGTGCGCCGGTGACGGCGAGCCCAGAGCCCTCCTCTGGCAGGGCCCCCAATGCCTCATCGTCACCCGCAAGGACACCCGTTTGCCCCGCTACCAGGCCGCCTGCGAGCAGCTTGCCGCCGAGGGCTGGCCGGTGTTCGTGCGCGACAGCGGCGGCACCGCCGTGCCCCACGGCGCCGGCATCCTCAACCTCTCCCTCATGCTGCCCCGCACCACCACGGATCTGGCCCATTACTACCGGCTGCTGGGGGCGCCCCTGCTCGCCCTGCTGGAGGAACACGGTCTTGCGGGCAGCTACGACTTCGTGCCCGGCTCGTTTTGCGACGGCCAGTACAACCTGGTGATCGGGGGGCGCAAGGTGACCGGCACCGCCCAGCGCTGGCTGGCGCCGGGCCGGGATCACGACGGCGCCGTGCTGGCCCAGGCCATGCTGCTGGTGGCGGGGGATGTGGACGAGGGCACCCGGATGGCGAGCCGCTTCTACGAACTGGCCGGGGGCGAGCTGCGCTTTGCTCCGGGCACCTCCACCACCCTGGTCCACGCCATTGGCTGGCAGGGGGATGAGGCGGCCCTGGTGAGCCGGGTGAGCGAAGCGCTGGCGCAGCGGCTCACCGGAGATATTCCCTCCCCCTGACCCCCTGGGGGCAACAAGCGCCGCCATTCATTGCGTAAAATGCAAAAAAGCCACGATGAGCGTCGTGGCTTTTGCGTATTTCGCACAGATATTGTCAGAGGATCCGGGATCAAGCCCCGGGTTTTGCCATCCCAGCCCGGATCCCGGTTGACGCCATGGACAGGGGCCCGGCGACAGGGCACCCCGCAGGCCCGCTTCTCATCAGGCCGTCTGCGGCTCGGGCTCGGATTCCGTATCCCGGTCCCGACTGAAGTAGGCACGGGTCTCGGCAATCACCACGTGGCGCAGGCCGATGAGACCGATGAGGTTGGGCACCGCCATCAGGCCGTTGACGATGTCGGCCAAGAGCCAGATCAGGTCCAGATGGAGGAAGGCACCGCTCGCCACCAGCACCAGATAGATGAGGCGGTAGGGTTTGATCGCCTTCACCCCGAACAGGTACTCGGTGCAGCGCTCGCCGTAGTAGTTCCAGCCAAGGATGGTGGTAAAGGCGAAGAACAGGAGGCCGATGCTCACCAGATACTGACCCACATGGGCATCCAGCCCCTGGGCAAAGGCCAGACTGGTCATGGCCGCACCGCTTGCATCGCCGCTCCACACCCCGGTCACCACCAGCGTCAGGCCGGTCATGGTGCAGATGATGATGGTGTCGATGAAGGTACCGGTCATGGAGACCAGCCCCTGCTCCACGCAGGAATCGGTCTTGGCCGCCGCCGCCGCGATGGGGGCCGAACCCAGCCCCGACTCGTTGGAGAAGACCCCGCGCGCCACCCCGGACTGGATCGCCAGCATGATGCCGGCGCCGACGAAACCGCCGGTGGCCGCATGGCCGGTGAAGGCGCTCCCGATCACCAGCATGACCGCATCGGGCAGGGCGCCTGCATTGTTCACCAGCACCCCGGCACAGGCGACGATGTAGAAGATGGCCATGAAGGGCACCACCTTGCTCGACACACTGGAGATGGACTGGATACCCCCCAGGGTCACCAGCGCCACGATCAGGGTCAGCACCACGGCGGTCACTTCACGGGGTACCGAGAAGGAGAGGCTCATGGCATCACTGATGGCGTTGACCTGGGGGAAGGTACCGATGCCGAAGAAGGCGACGCCGATGCCGAACAGGGCAAACAGCTTGGCGAGCGGCCTGGAGCCGAGCCCCTTCTCCAGATAGTACATGGGGCCACCTGCCATCTGGCCGTTGGCGTCCTGCTGGCGATATTTCACCGCCAGCAGGCACTCGGCGTACTTGGTGGCCATGCCGAACAGGGCGGCCATCCACATCCAGAACAGGGCGCCCGGGCCGCCGAGCTTGATGGCGGTGGCGACCCCGACGATGTTGCCGGTGCCGATGGTGGCGGAGAGGGCGGTGCACAGGGCACCAAAGCTGGAGACATCCCCTTGCTTGCCCTGCCCCTGATCGCGGCCAAAGACCAGCTTGAGGGCCAGCGGCAAACGCACGATCTGAAGCAGACCCAATCGCCAGGTGAGATAGATACCGGTCCCGACCAGCAGGATCAGCAGGGGGGGACCCCAGATAAAGCTATCGATGGCGGCGAGCGCCGATTGAATTGATGACATGCATCCTCCTTAAAAAACAACGATTAAGGAGGAGAAGGATGATCTTCCCATAGGTATCGCGATCGGCCAGAGGCGATCGGATGCGGGCCAAAAACGTGTTCACACTCTTGCTGCGAGGCCGTGATCAAGGCTCATGCGCTGCTCGAAAGCCTCATGTATTTACATACACTCCGGTTCCTGCGCTGCTCTTTACCTTGCTGACGACCTCTCGTGACAGACCGTGAACAGTTTCAAGCTCAGGTACAACCATCCCATCCCCTCTGTCCTTTTGCCTGAGAGTTTCCGGCGCCAGATTGCGATGCAATCACGGTGCCTTGCTCCTTCGGCGCCCGATTCAACGGGTCTCTCCAGAGTATCGTCCAGTAGCAGTCCACACCGGTTGCCCGGTACCTGAAAGATTCACTTCTTCGGTGGATGGTTGCCCATCGCTCTCCTGCTACCTTCATCCGAACTAGTTTGGATCAGGAAGCGGGCATGGTAATCCAAAAAATGTGAGCTGTCTCGCACTCCCTGGCCCCGGCGCCCCCTTTTTACCTGGCCTCAACCCCCGGGCCTGATGTTATTAGTTCGTTAACTATCAACAGCTTATCAAGCTCCCTTCGGAGGTGCTCCCCATCACGGCCCTGATCGCTCCCCGTATCAAGAGCCTGTTTCGTCTCGACCAGAAAAACTTGCCGACATATCCAATCAAAATGCTTGCACACAAACTCAATAAGCCGATAATCCCGCGCATAACTAAGCACTTTGCAAGGGAGTTATGCAATGTGCCTGGTGGGTCCCTCCGGACCGCTCGCCTGAGCCGGCCGTCGCCGGTTCAATCGCATATGGCTTGGGCATATCACGCCCCCTAAGGACTATCAAAAGAGAATGAACGAGACCCTGGTCGCACAAGATTACCGTCAGTTGGTTGAACAATTCGGCTCCCCCCTGCTGCTGCTCGACAAGGCAGCCGTCCGCAAACAGTATCGGGCCCTGGCGGCCGCCCTGCCCGATGTGCGCTTGCATTATGCACTCAAGCCCCTGCCCCACGAGGCGGTGGTCTCTGTCTTGAAGGAAGAGGGGGCCTGTTTCGATCTGGCCACCAATGGCGAAGTGGATCTGGTGCGCAGCCAAGGGGTTCGCCCGGGACGCTGCATCCATACCCATCCCATCAAGCGTGACAGCGACATCCGTTATGCCCTGGAATTCGGCTGCACCGTGTTTGTCTATGACAACCCGCTGGAGCTGGAAAAGTTCCTGCCCTACAAGGATGAAGTGAAACTGCTGCTGCGGGTCAGCTTCCCGAACCCCGAGACCAAGGTCGATCTTTCCAAGAAGTTCGGCTGCACCCCGGAGCAGGCACTGCCGTTGCTGCAACTGGCCCAGGCCAAGGGGATCAAGGTGATGGGGCTGTCGTTCCACGTCGGCTCCCAGGTGCCCCACGCCCGTCGCCACGTGCAGGCCATCGACGCCTGCCGCGAGATCATGGAGCAGGCCTGGGAGCTAGGGCTCAAGCCCTGGGTGCTGGATATCGGCGGCGGCTTCCCGGTGGACTATGACGGCGGCGAGTTCGACATCGACGGTTTCTGCGCCCCGATCCGCGAGGCCCTGGCCAAGCTGCCCGCCACGGTGCAGAAGATTGCCGAGCCGGGCCGCTTCATCAGCGCGCCGGCCATGACCTCGGTCTCCAGCGTGATGGGCAAGGCCCACCGCGGCGACAAGATCTGGTACTACCTGGATGACGGTCTCTACGGCAGCTACAACGGCCAGCTCTACGACCACGTCACCTACCCGGTGAGCACGCCCTATGCCCACGGCGAACTGCACAATGCGGTGCTCTCCGGCCCCACCTGCGACAGCGTGGACGTCATCCGCGACAGCATCATGCTGCCGGATCTCGAGATCGGCGAGCTGGTGGTGGGTCGGGTGATGGGGGCCTACACCTGGGCCTCCGCGTCCACCTTCAACTTCTTCCCCAAGGCGAGCATCCTGATCCTGGACAGCGCCCAGAAGCAGAAGCTGGTTGCCGTGGCCTGAGACCAGGCCCCGCGCACAAAAAAGAGGGGACGCTGCGGCGTCCCCCCTTTCATTTCATCACCAGACTAGATGAACTGGCTCGTCAGCAGCCAGCCGGTGTAGGCGACGAAGCAGGCGAGCAGCACGCCCCCCTCCAGCCGGTTGATGCGCCCCTGCCCCTTGCGGCCCAGACACATCACCAGCAGCAACAGGGTCAGCCCCATCATGATGCTCCAGTCGCGGGAAAGCACTTCGGGCGCCACCTCGAGCGGGTGGATGCCAGCGGCGATGCCCACCACGGCCAGGGTGTTGAACAGGTTGGAACCCAGCACGTTGCCAAGGGCCAGATCGTGCTCGTTCTTGCGGATGGCGATGAGGGACGATGCCAGCTCCGGCAGGGAGGTCCCCACCGCGACTATGGTCAGGCCAATCACCAGATCGCTGATGCCAAAGCCCTGGGCGATGGTCACCGCCCCCCACACCAGCAGACGGGAAGCCCCGATCAGCAGCACCAGGCCGACGATGAGCCAGAGGATGGCGCTCTTGAGAGACATACCCTCGGAGACGATGTCCTCCTCGGTATCCGTATCCAGCGCATCCCCCTTGCCGTTCATGCCGGCCCAGATGGACCAGCCCATCAGCACTGCGAATACGGCCCCCAGAATGGCGGCATCCATCCGGCCCAGATTGCCATCGATGAGCAGGGCGCCGGAGAGCAGGGTGATGCCGAGCAGGATGGGGATCTCCTTGCGCACCACCTGGGAGGCGACGGCGATGGGGCTGATCAGGGCGGTCAGACCCAGGATCAGGGCAATATTGGTGATGTTGGAGCCATAGGCATTGCCGAGCGCGAGCCCGGGATTGCCCTGGGAGGCCGCCAGCGCGGAGACCACCATCTCGGGGGCCGAGGTACCAAAACCGATGATCACCATGCCGATCAGCAGCGGCGGCATACCGGCGTAACGGGCGGTGGCGGCTGCGCCGTCCACGAACTTGTCGGCACTCCAGACCAGCAACGCCAGTCCGGCAATCAGGGCAACAAAAGCCAGGGTCATATTGTTCTATCTCATCCACGGCAAACACGAGAGCCAGGCAAGTTGCCTGGCTCCATCCAAACGCGGCCTCAGTGTAACGGGGCCGCTTGCTATTTCAAGGTGTAATCAAACGCCGATTAATCTTTCACAGCGCCGCCAGCAGGCTCTGGGCATCCGACACCTCGAACTTGCCCGGCGCCTCCACGAAGAGCCGCTCCACCACACCATCGTTGGCGATGAGGGCAAAACGCTGGGCCCGCACGCCGCCGAAGGCCCCGGTCTCCTTGGCAAGACCCAGTGCCCGGGTCCAGCTGCCGTCGCCGTCCGCCAGCATGGTGATGTCAGCGGCGTTCTGTGCCTCCTGCCACGCCTTCATCACGAAGGCGTCGTTGACCGACAGACAGCACAGTTCCACCCCCTTGGCCCTGAACTGATCGGCCAGCACCACGTAGCCCGGCAGGTGGGCGTTGGAGCAGGTGGGGGTGAAGGCGCCGGGCACCGCAAAGAGTACCACCCGCTTGTCGGCAAACAGGGCCCGGGTATCCTTCACCTGCTTGCCCTCGGCGGTGATAAAGGTAAATTCCCCTGCGGGCAGGGATTGACCGACCGTGATCATGATGACGCATCCTTCTGTGGTTCAAAGAGGCCCAGTCTACCCCATTCCACCAGAAGGCGAAGGGGTCCATCGAGCAGCAACAAAGCGATTGGGGAGCGAACGCCTGTCGCCCCTATTTCTGGCCTGATGGCAGGCGCCTTGCCTGCCAGGTGGCGATGGCAAGCAGGGAGTCAGGCGTGAACTCGTCCGCCCGATCGGCTATCTCGCCCAGGCTCATCCAGTGCACCTCGCTCACCTCTTCGGCCTGCAGTTGCAGCGGCCCCTGATAGTGACAGCTGAACAGGCCGCCCCAGACCCGGTAGCGGCTGCCGCTCGCCTCCCCTTCGGCATAGAAGGTGCCGTAATCCTGCAGGGGCACGTCGCGGATCCCCAGCTCCTCGGCCAGCTCACGCCGTGCGGAAAGGGCCATGGCCTCCCCCGTGGTCACCACGCCACCGGCGCAGGCATCCAGCATGCCGGGGCAAAAATCCTTGCTCGGGGTGCGCCGCTGCACCAGGATGCGCTCAGCCTCATCCAGCACCAGGATGTAGCTGGCACGATGGCGCAGGTTTTCCTGACGCACCCTGGCGCGCTCGGCCACCCCGATCACCCTGTCCTGCTCGTCTACTATGCCCACCCACTCCACGTGCGGCACCTTTGTCATGTCTGCAATGGCCGCAGTATATCGGGCCCCGGACCCGGACTCTCACTACTTTTTCAACGCAGGGGCTGCACGCCAGTCGATCACAAGACAGATTCATACAAATCTTTATCAAGTGTCACATCAGTGTCACGGTCCGTCGGCATAGTGTGCCCTGTCCAAACAACAGGGTCTCTTGCCATGAAGGTGTTCAAGCAGTGGTCTCCCCGTCGAATTGCTCGCTATATCAAGAGCTTCCATCATGGAAGCTTCATGGTTGAAGCACTGGGGCGGTTTGAGTTTCAAGGGGGGATCATCGATGTGAAGCCGTTGAGCTGTCATCAGGCGCTGAGCCTGGCCCGGCAGATCAACCTGGCCGTGCGCGATCTGCGCACCACCACCCTGTTGCCGGGCTGACATACTCCTTTCTGTCTGTCGTCGACTTCCATGTACACATTTGCCCGCCGCTCATTCGAGCGTGCGGGCTGTTTTTCTGAAGGTTGTGCCCTGCCTCAGTGCTGCAGGATCTGGGAGAGGAAGAGCTTGGTCCGATCGGACTGGGGGTTGTCAAAGAACTGATCCGGCACGTTCTCTTCGATGATTTGCCCCCGGTCCATGAAGATCACCCTGTCCGCCACCTGCTTGGCAAACCCCATCTCGTGGGTGACGCAGAGCATGGTCATCCCCTCGTGGGCCAGCTCCACCATCACATCCAGCACCTCCCGCACCATCTCGGGATCCAGCGCAGACGTCGGCTCGTCAAACAGCATGACCTGGGGATTCATGCACAGACTGCGGGCGATGGCGACCCGCTGCTGCTGGCCACCGGAGAGCTGCCCCGGATACTTGAGCGCCTGTTCGGGGATCCGCACCCGGCGCAGGAAGTTCATGGCGATCTCCTCGGCCTCCTTGCGCGGCAACTGCTTGACCCAGATGGGCGCCAGGCAACAGTTCTCCAGCACGGTCAGATGGGGGAAGAGGTTGAAGTGCTGGAACACCATGCCCACCTCCCGGCGCACCGTCTCGATGTTCTTGAGATCCGAGGTCAGGGCCGTGCCCTTGACCAGGATGTCTCCGCTCTGGTGCTCTTCCAGCCGGTTGATGCAGCGGATCATGGTGGACTTGCCCGACCCCGATGGTCCGCAGATGACGATCTTCTCCCCTCTGCCCACCTGCAGGTTGATGTTGCGCAGCACGTGAAACTCACCGTACCACTTGTTGACCTCTTTCAGTTCGACAACTGCGTCCGTTTTCATATCAGAACGACTCCTAATGCTTGTGGCCCGTGTTGAGTTTGCGCTCCAGATAGATGGAGTAGCGGGACATGCCAAAACAGAACATCCAGAAGATCATGGCGATAAAGACATAAGCTTCGGTGGAATACCCCAGCCAGGCCGGATCCGCCAGGGCCACCTTGGAGATGGCCAGCAGATCGAACAGCCCGATGATCAGCACCAGGCTGGTGTCCTTGAACAGGGAAATAAAGGTGTTCACCAGGGAAGGAATGGTGATCTTGAGGGCCTGGGGCATGATGATGAGGCCCATCACCTTCCAGTAGGAGAGCCCGAGGGCATCCCCCGCCTCATATTGCCCCTTGGGGATCGCCTGCAGCCCCCCTCTCACCACCTCGGCCACATAGGCCGCCTGGAACAGGATGATGCCGATGAGCGCCCGCAGCAGCTTGTCGAGCTCCACCTCGGTACTCATGAACAGTGGCAGCATGACGGACGCCATGAAGAGCACAGTAATGAGCGGCACCGCCCGCCAGAACTCGATGTAGACGGTACAGAGGCTGGAGATGACCGGCATGTGGGAGCGACGCCCCAGTGCCAGCAGGATGCCGAACGGCAGTGCTACGACTATGCCCACCACCGCCAGCACCAGGGTGAGCATCAGCCCGCCCCAGCGGTTCGTTTCCACCACCTCCAGCCCCGCTCCCCCATGGATGAGGAAGAAGGCGATGACAGGGAACACCAGCAGGGTGAAGAGCGCCAGCCACCCCTTGCGCGGGGTCTTTGGCCAGATGAGCAGGGCCAGCAGCGCCGCCAGACCGGCGAAGGTCAGGTTGATGCGCCAGTACTGATCAGCCGGGTAGAAGCCATAGAGATACTGCCCCAGCCGGCTCTCGATGAAGATCCAGCAGGCACCGCCCTGGACGCAGGCCTCGCGGCTGCTCCCCTGCCAGGTGGCCGAGAACAGCGCCCAGTCCAGTGCAGACCAGATGAGTGGCAGCAACAGATAGGCCAGCACCAGGGTCAGCAGGCCGTTCCACCAGTTGGGGAAAAGGTTCTGCCTGATCCAGGCGAGCGGCCCCCGACGGTGGTTGGGAGGCGGCAGCGCCTCCTGCAATTCATTCACGAACATGACAGCTCCCTAGCGCTCAACCAGCGTCATTCTGCGGTTGTAGATGTTCATCAGCACCGAGGTGGTGATACTGATGACGAGATAGACCCCCATGGTCATGGCGATGACCTCGATGGCCTGCCCTGTCTGGTTGAGAGTCGTCCCCATGAACACCGAGACCAGATCCGGGTAGCCGATGGCGGTCGCTAGGGAGGAGTTCTTGGTGAGGTTCAGATACTGGCTGGTCAAGGGAGGAATGATGACCCGCATGGCCTGGGGAATGATCACCAGCCGCAGCGTCTTGGTGGGCGAGAGCCCGAGGGCGGAAGCCGCCTCAGTCTGCCCCTTGCTGATGGCCAGGATGCCGGATCGCACTATCTCGGCGATGAAGGCCGCCGTATAGATGGTGAGCGCCAGCAAGAGGGCCGCGAGCTCCGGCAGCACCGTCAGCCCGCCCCGGAAGTTGAACCCCTGCAGCGCAGGCACGCTCCAGCTGAGCGGGCTGCCCGCCAGCAGGAAGGTGATCCCCGGGAGCAGCATGACCAGGGCGGCCACACAGCGCCAGAACGGGAAGATCCTGCCGGTCAGGACCTGACGGCGGCGAGCCCAGCGGCCCAGCCCCCAGCTCAGCAGCACCGCGAGCACCAGTGCCCAGAGCACGTAGCCGAATCCCTCTTCGAACAGGGGCTTGGGCAGATAGAAGCCCCGCACGTTGAGGAAGGCGAGCCCGCCAATATCCACGCTCTGACGCGGGGAAGGCAGGGTACGCAGCACCGAGAAATACCAGAAGAAGATCTGCAGCAGCAGCGGGATGTTGCGAAACGTCTCTATGTAGACGGCCGCTATCTTGGCCACCAGCCAGTTGCGCGACAGGCGCGCGACCCCGAGTGCGAACCCGAGCAGGGTGGCAAACAGGATGCCGAGCACGGAGACCAGCAGGGTGTTGAGCAGACCCACCACGAAGGTGCGACCGAAGGTATAGGTCTCGTCATAGGGGATGAGGCTCTGCAAGATGCCGAAACCGGCCGTGTTGCCCAGAAAATCAAAGCCTGTGGTGATGCCACGGGTGGCCAGATTGGTCAGGGCATTGTTGACGATGTAGAACAGAAACCCGATAACCGCCGCGATGGCCAGGCACTGGAAGAGCAGCGCCCGCACCTTGGCGTCATACCACCAGCGGCCCTGTTCTTTCCTATGGTTTGATGCGTGTAACGCCATGAGGATGACTCCGACAAAGCCAGGGATAACATGGGGGGCCAGGCCCCCCGGTGACTGTCGACTCAGCGGATGGGTGGCGCGTACATCAGACCGCCCTTGTTCCAGAGGGCATTGATGCCGCGATCAATCTTGAGGGGGGAGCCGGCACCGACGTTGCGATCGAAGGATTCACCGTAGTTGCCGACCTGTTTGACGATGTTGTAGGCCCATTTGTCATCCAGCCCCAGCACAGTCCCTTTGGGCTCTTCCAGCCCCAGCAGGCGACGGATGTCAGGATTGGTGGACTTGAGCATCTCGTCCACGTTGGCAGAGGTGACCCCGGCCTCCTCGGCATTGAGCATGGCGTTGAGGCTCCAGCGCACCACCTTGAACCACTGATCGTCACCCTGACGCACGGCTGGGCCCAGCGGCTCCTTGGAGATGACCTCCGGCAGCACCACGGCCTCCTCTGGCTTGGTGAGCTTGATCTTGAGGGCATAGAGCTGGGACTGATCCGAGGTCAGCACGTCACAGCGGCCGGCTTCGAAGCCCTTGACGGTCTGATCCGAGGTATCGAACACCACTGGGGTGTACTTCATGCCGCCATTGGCACGGAAATAGTCGGCCAGGTTGAGCTCGGTGGTGGTGCCGGACTGGATGCAGACAGCGGCACCGTCAAGCTCCTTGGCGCTCTTGACCCCGAGGGACTGCTTGACCAGGAACCCCTGCCCGTCGTAGTAGTTCACCCCGGCGAACGTGAGGCCCAGCGACCCATCCCGGGTCAGGGTCCAGGTGGTGTTGCGCGAGAGCAGATCCACTTCCCCGGACTGCAGGGCGGTAAAGCGCTCCTTGGCGGTGAGGGAGACATACTTGACCTTGCTGGCGTCCCCCAGTACCGCGGCGGCCACGGCGCGGCACACGTCCACGTCGAGCCCGGTCCAGGTTCCCTTGGCATCCGGGTTGGAGAACCCGGGCAGGCCGTCACCGACCCCGCACTGCACGAATCCCTTCTTCTTGACGGCATCCAGCGTACCGTCCGCCCACGCATTGGCTGCCATCAGCGACAGCGCCATCACCATACCTGCCTTGTGTATCTGCTTCATGTCACTCTTCCCTGTGGTTTGATTCGAACAGGCATCAAAATCTAGCGAGATGCCATCGTTTCCCTGCTTTTTGGCAGCTTATCCAGCCGCAGAAAAACCTGTCAATCGGTGCAATCCGGCCCAACCATGGTGCAACAGAACAAAATATCTAAACGGGGGAATATGCACTCTCAGAATCAAAAGTAGACCCTTATTTGCCAAATAGCCTGCTGCTTAAAACCCTTCTTGGCATGAGGATTATTTTTCGAAAATAAATCGGCTGCACCGCATTGGGGCAGCCATTTCTGCTGACAACTGACTCATCAGATTCAGTTTTATGCCAAAAGCACCAGAGTGAGGCAGCATGACTCCATATGGAAAAATGGCGATAACAGGCAGGGAAAAGCAACAGAAAAAGAGGTAAAAGGCGGGAAAATGGCGACCTCATCTCCCGCAGGCTGGGCTTCAGAAAACCAGGAGGTCATCCTCCCCGTGGACCATCCGCAATGTCGGTGATGACGCCGTTTTCGACGGTGACAAACTGCATGAATTCCCGCTTGCCGAAGTTGTAGGTCCAGCGCTCGGCATACTTGACCGTCACTCTCGCCCCGAAGCCGTTCTCCTCGAAGCGGGTGAGATCTTCCTTGAGCATCGGCTGGCCGCAGCGAACCAGCAGCTCTGCCGTGGTGTCTCCCTCGGTCAGCAAGGCGTTCTTGCAACGCAGGGTACCTGCCTGCACAGGCAAGGCCGCCACCAGCAACAACCACAGAACAGGTTTCATTTTGCACTCCATTTGAACAGCATGGCTCCCAGCGAGATGCACACCAGGGCGAACACCATGACCTGACCCAGAGGGCCTGCCACCTCCTGCCATCCCGCCCCTTCCAGCATCACGGCGCGGGCTGCTTCGATGATCTGGCTGAGGGGCAGCCTGGCCGCAAGCTGCTGCAGCCAGGCGGGCGCGCCTTCCAGCGAGAACCAGACACCGGATAAAAACATCATGGGCAAGCTGATGAGATTGAGCAAACCGCTCGCCAGCTCCTCGTTCTGCAGGCGAGCGGCGATGAGCAGGCCAAGGGAGGCCATGGCCGTTCCTCCCGCCAGAGCGATCACCAGCAGCAGCCACCCCGACCCGATGAGGGGCACATCCAGCAGCCAGTAGGCCGCGCAGAAGACCAGCAGGCTCACCACCAGGGTGATCAGCACCCGTGACAGCAACTGGGCGAAGAGAAACTCCAGCGCGCCGAGCGGCGTGGCTCGCAGCCGTTTCAGCACCCCGTTCTTGCGATAACGCACGATGACAAACCCGACCCCGAACAGGCCGGAGAACATCAGGTTCATGCCGATCACCCCGGGCAGCAGCCAGTCGCCGTAGCGGATGGCGCGCCCGCTCAGGGACTCTCTTTGCAAGGGCTCCTGCACCGCCTGGCGCAGCAGATACTCGGCCATGGCCCCCTGAGGGGCGTCCGGGTTTATCCAGTAACGCCCCCCGGCGGGTGAGAGCAGCAGGTCCAGCTGATGGTGACGGACCTTGAGCTGGCCTCTCGACGCCTCGTCATAGGGGATGATCTTGAGCAGCGGCACGGCGCGCAGCGGGGCATAGGTTGCGGGCAGTTCCCCCACCACCCCGATCTGCACCAGCGGTTTGGGCGGGCCGGAGAAGATGAGGGAGAAGCCGATGACCAGCAGGAGCGGGAAAAGCAGGTTCCACACCAAGGCCGCGCGATCGCGTACGAACTCGAGGGTGCGGGCATAGAAGAGCGCCCCGATGCGCTTGAGGGATCCCTTCATCGTCCACTCCCGGGATTGCATGTCGGCAAGGCGTACCGCAGCACGGAGGCCACGGTCAGACAGAACTCGGTCATCCCTCTCATGCGCCGCTCCGCAGGCTGTGACCGGTCAGGTTCAGGAAGAGATCTTCCAGATTGGGGGAGCGCACCTGCATGCCGGTGAGCGGCACACCAAGATCCAGCAAGGCTGGCAACAGGGTCGCCACGTCGGGGCAACAGAGCTCCACCTGATCGCCGACCGGACGCAGGGGATAGCCGAGCCCAGCCAGGGCCGGGTGCCCCCCAAGGCGCACCAGCACGCCGTCGAAGTGTTGCGCCAGCAAGGCAGCCGGCGTATCCAGACTGAGCAGGTGGCCGTGATCGACGATGGCAATCAGATCGCACAGCTGCTGCGCTTCGTCCATGTAGTGGGTGGTGAGCACCACCGTCTTGCCCTGGGCCTTGATCGCCTCTATTCGCTGCCAGAAGTGGTGGCGCGCCTGGGGATCCAGTCCTGTGGTGGGCTCATCCAGAAACAGCAGTTCGGGATCCCCGAGCAGGGCCAGAGCCAGCAGCAGGCGCTGACGCTGGCCCCCCGAGAGCTTGCGACTGTCCCTGTCGATGAACTCGCCCAAGGCGCACAGATCGATGAGCAGCTCCCGTGGCAAGGGATTGGGGTAGAGGCTGGCGAACAGGCGCAGGGTATCGCGCACCGTCAGGAAATCCTGTAGCGCCGTGTGCTGGAACTGGATGCCGATGCGGGAGCGATAATCCGGGCCGCGCGGGGCGCCGTGAAACAGGATCTGGCCGCTGTCCGGGGTGAGGATCCCCTCCAGCAGCTCTATGGTCGTGGTCTTGCCCGCCCCGTTAGGGCCGAGCAGGCCGAAACAACTGCCGGCGGGAATGGCAAAGCTGAGCCCGTCCACCGCCTTGACGCCGGGGAAGTGCTTGACGAGATCGACGACCTCGATGATGGCTGCCATGGCGTGTCTCCCTCACATGGCCGGAATGGACGACGCTCTGACTATATCCAAATCCCCGCCGAAGGCACATGGCCCGTTTGGGCGGCCCAAAAACAAACGGCGACCCCAGGGTCGCCGTTTGCATCACACCAGCCGGATCACAGGATGTCCAGCAGCTCCACTTCGAAGACCAGAGCGGAGTACGGCGGGATGGAGCCGGCGCCACGGGCACCGTAGGCCAGATCCTGCGGAATGTAGAGCTTCCACTTGGAGCCAACCGGCATCATCTGCAGCGCTTCCACCCAACCGGCGATCACGCCGGTCACCGGGAACTCGGCCGGTTGGCCGCGAGCAACGGAGCTGTCGAACACGCCACCGTGGGTGAAGGTACCGTGGTAGTGCACGCGCACGGACTGACCGGCAACCGGCACGGCGCCATTGCCTTCGACCATGACTTCATATTGCAGACCGGAGTCGGTGGTCTTCACTTCGGCGCGCTTGGCGTTGTCGGCCAGGAAGGCTTCGCCTTCGGCGGCAGCGGCCTTGGCGGCAGCTTCCTGCTCTTCCTGCATGCGGGCGGTGATCACCTGGAAGGCATCGTTGATATCGTCACGGCTGACCGCGAACTCCAGGCCGTTCAGGGCATCTGCCAGACCTTGTTGCAGGGCCGGGATATCCAGACCGGCGAAGGCTTGCTGAGCCAGTTGGTCGCCCATGTTGCGGCCGATGCCGTAGCTGGCCTTCTGTTCGATAGAGTCGTATTGGGACATTGAGAGGTTGCTCCGGGTCCTGATGGTAAAAGAGACGGGATGATAACAGACTTTTTTGCACCGTGCTGCCAAGACGCCCCTCAATTGCCCGCCGGTGGGAGACGCCTCACATCGGCCCCCCTCATCCCCGCCCCCTCTCCCGCAAGGGGAGAAGGGAGCAAAACAGAGCACCATGGCGCCGCACGGTCTGCATCAGGCCTTGTCCAGCAGTGCCCGCACCGCCGCGACCTTGGCGCCGTCGGTGATGTTGACCCGGCCGTCGTCCGAGGTGCCCATGTTCACACCATGGGGCACCATGCCGCCGCGCCAGCCCATGCCGGACATGTGCACTTCATTGACGCCGGTGAATTCGATGATGGTGCGCACGTTGTCGGCGTTGACCCCGGCCCCCGGCATCAGGCTGGCCCGTCCCGCCAGCGCCTGGTGCATGGCCTGCAGGGTTTCGAGCCCCGCCAGCGCGGTCGGCGCATGGCCGGAGCTCAGAATGCGCTCGCAACCCGCCGCGACGATCGTCTCGAGATCCAGCCGCCAGTCGGAGGAGAGATCGATGGCCCGGTGGAAGGTGACGCCGAGCGGCCCCGCCGCCTCGACCAGTTGCCGGAGCTTGCCTTCGGGTACCCGTCCATCTTCATCCAACAGACCGACCACCACCCCTTGCAGGCCGGCGGCACGAGCGGCCGCGATATCCAAGAGCATCATCTCGAACTCGCCGTCGTTGAAGCAAAAATCTCCGGCGCGTGGACGGATCATGGCGTACACCGGCACAGTGGCGTGGCGGGCAGCCAGCTGCATAAAGCCATAGGAGGGGGTGAGGCCACCCAGCCCCAGCGCAGAGCAGAGCTCGATGCGATCGGCGCCGGCCGCCTGGGCGGTGAACAGGGATTCGAGGTTGTCGATACAGATTTCAAGACGGGTCATGATGACTCCTTGTTCGGGGAGATCAGACCCTCTGTCCGATCTCACAGATTGAGCAGGGCTGCACCGCGCACACCGCCGGCTCCACCGAAGCGGGCCTCGCGGATCGCCGGCAGGGCGACACCGGGCAGCAGGTGGCCGGGCAGACGTTTGGGCAACTCCTCATAGAGGGCTGGCAGGGCGCTCAGGCCGCCCCCCAGCACCACCACATCGGGATCAATCACCGAGATGGCGGTGGCGAGGCCAGCGGCGATGATCTCGAGCCAGCAGTCGATGGTCGAGAGGGCCGCCGCCTCACGGGCATCGGCACGGGCGACGATCTGGTGGCCGCTCACCCGTTCCCCATGAACATGGTGGTATAGCCGCTCCAGGCCCGTACCCGACGCATAGGTTTCGAAACAGACCAGGCGCCCGCAGCCACAGCGAGGACGGGGCAAATCCGGGTATTTCATCAGGATGGTGGCGGGCAGCGGGTAGTGACCTAACTCCCCCGCCAGCCAGTTGCGCCCCTGGATGAGCTTGCCCGCCAGGTAGACGGCGCCGCCGATGCCGGTACCTATGGTGACGCCGAGGGCGCTGCCAGCACCGTCTGCGGCCCCCTGATGCACTTCCGACCAGAGGAAACAGTTGGCGTCATTGTCGACCTTGACCGGTCGGCCCAGCAGTTCGGCCAGATCCGCCCCCAGATGGCGGCCATGGATGGCGGGCAGGTTGGCCGCCACTATGCTCCCGTCGAGGCGATTGAGGATCCCCGGAAACCCGATGCCGACGGCCCCTTTCACCCCGAAGCGCGCATCAGCCGCCTCGACCCGCTCGCGGATCAGCTGCTGCAACCCTTCGTAATCATTGCCGGGAGTGCTCATGCGCTCCTCGTGACAGAGATTCAAGGCGCCGTCATACACAGCGAACGCTATCTTGGTGCCGCCAATGTCAAATCCGTAGTACATGCCACACTCCCTTGCGGTGGACCCGGCCACCTCAGTCTGTCCAGATGGGGCACATTGTATTAATTCGCAAAAAAAATAAAGTGACCGGGGGCGAAAAACGGGAGCCAGCTCAAAGCAAACGGAACATTTGTCGCTGTTGGCAAGGTTGTCCGAGGCTCATCAGGGTGCGCTCCTGACCGTCGAACATGAAGCCGCGGCGCAGGTAGAATCCCTCGCCGATGTGATTGCCATCCAGCAGCCAGAGCCTGACGCACTCGCAACCGGCCCGGCGCATCTGCACCGCCACCGCCTGCCACAGCCGTTTGCCATGACCCTGACGCCAATGATCGGGATGAAGGTAGAGCGCCCGGATCCGCGCCGTCATCAAGCCTTCCTCCAAAGAGGGCTGCCAGTAGAGCAGGCCGATGACCACGTCGTCCTGACAGACCAGCATGGGAACGGGGCCGGGCTCGGCGAGCCGATGTCGCCAGATCTGCAGGTGGTCGGTCACCGCCAGCTGGGCCAGCATGTCGGCCCCCAGCACCTCCCCGTAGGCCGCCAGCCAGCTCGCCCGCTGCATCACCGTCATGGCGGCGGCATCGGCGGGACGCGCCAGGCGCAGGCTTACGCCTTGCACTGGGGAACCAGCCCTGATGCTTTCGCCTGCTGGTACAGGGGCTGCACTTCGGCCTGCTGGGCCTGCAGGTTGGCGATCCGGCTCTGGTCGCTGGGGTGGGTGGAGAGCAGCTGGGGCGGTGCCTTGCCACCGGAGGCGGCGCTCATGTTCTGCCACAGGGTGACGGCTTCGGCCGGGTTGAACCCGGCGCGGGCCATCAGCTCGAGACCGAGCCGGTCCGCTTCGCTCTCCTGGGTTCTGCCATAAGGCAGGGCTATCCCCACCTGGACCCCAAGGCCCAGGGCGGCCATGGTGGCAGCACCCCCGAGGCTGTCGCTGCTGCCGATGGCGGCGTCCGCCACCGCCAGCCCGATACCGGTCAACTGATCCCGGGAGAGGCGCTCGTTGGAGTGCTGGGCCAGCACGTGGGTCAGCTCGTGACCGATGACGGTGGCGAGCTGGTCCTGATTCTTGGCGACTTTCAGCAGGCCGCTATACACGCCTATCTTGCCGCCGGGCAGGGCGAAGGCGTTGATCTCCTTGGAGTCGAACACCACCACCTCCCAGCTGGTGATGCCATAGCTGGCAGGCACCTGGGCGGTCACCGCCTTGGCCACGCAGCCCACATAGGCATTCATCCTGGCATCCGTGCTCACCTTCTCCTGCTGCTTCATCTGGGTGAAGGAATCGGCACCCAGCTGGTTCATCTGCTGGGGGGAGAAAAGCAGCATCTGGTTGCGACCGGTCGGTGACTGGGCGCAGCCGGCCAGCAGGGCGCTGCACAAGGCCGTCAGGGCCAGTCTGGAGAGGGAAGATGAGCGCATGAGAGGGTCCTTTGCCGTGAAGTTGCCCTATTCTCGGAAATGCCGCCGCCCGGCGCAAGCCGGGCGCTGCGCCCTGCGACCAAAAAGATCCTGGGGCGCACCAATGAAAACGAGCCCGCATGGGGCTCGTTTTTCTGCAAGGGCATGTTCTGTTACATGATGCCCAGCTTCTTCAGGTCGGCCTGAACCACCTTGGCCGGGACCGGCACATAGCCGTCCTTGGCAACGATGGTCTGGCCCGCCTTGGAGAGCATCATCTTCACAAACTCCTGCTCCATCGGGGAGAGCGGCTTGTTCGGATGCTTGTTCACGTAGACGTACAGGAAGCGCGACAGCGGGTACTTGCCGGTGATGGCGTTGTCGGAGCTCGCCTCGATGAAGGTCTTGCCATCCTTGGAGAGCGGAACGGCGCGTACGCCGGAGGTGACGTAGCCGATACCGGAGTAGCCGATGCCGTTCAGGGAGGAGGAAACGGACTGTACCACGGAGGCGGAGCCCGGCTGCTCGTTCACGCCGCTCTTGAAGTCACCGTTGCACAGGGCGTGTTCCTTGAAGTAACCGTAGGTGCCGGACACGGAGTTGCGACCGAACAGTTGCAGATCCTTGCCGGACCAGCTGCCGTCCAGACCCAGATCAGACCACTTGGTGGCCGCCTTGGCTTCGCCGCACTTGAGGGTGCTGGAGAAGATGGCGTCGATCTGCGACATGGTCAGCCCCTTGATGGGGTTGTCCTTGTTGACGAACACGGCCAGGGCATCGACGGCGACGCGGATGGCGGTCGGCTTGTAGCCGTAGCGCTTCTCGAATGCCTCCTCTTCACCGGCCTTCATGGCGCGGCTCATGGGGCCAAACTGGGCGACGCCCTCGGTCAGGGCAGTCGGTGCGGTGGAAGAACCGGCGGCCTGGATCTGCACGTTGACGTTGGGATACATGCGCTTAAATTCTTCGGCCCACAGGGTCATCATGTTGGCCAGGGTGTCCGAGCCGACAGAGGACAGGTTGCCCGAGATGCCGCTGGTCGGTGTGTATTCCGGCAGGTCTTTATCCACACCGGCAGCAAGAGCGCTGACAGAAAACAGGGTTGCTGCGGTGAATCCGATGACACCAGCCAGTTTGTTGAGTTTCATCCAATCTCTCCAAGTCCAAGGTTGCAGAAGGCAATCGTCAGGTTGACGTCTAAACGTGGTTGACACCCGATCGCAATGATCCGTGGGCCAGCACCACTCCTTCTCCAGTGTTACAGAAGGTCCGTTCTTTAAGACGGCGCCAGTATCTGGCCTGGCAGTGACAAATTTATGGAATTTATATGACACTTTGATGACATGGGCCGAGAGTGGCCCGGATGAAAAAAGGGCTGCGATGCAGCCCTTCTCTCGTTGCTAACACATTGACACAAAATATTATTTCACCAGCACCATGCGGGCGGGAATGAGAAAGCTGAAGCGGCTGCCCGCACCGACCCGGCTCTCGATATCGAGATGGGCATCGTGATGACTCAGGGCATGCTTGACGATGGCAAGGCCGAGCCCGGACCCTCCGGTGTGGCGCGAGCGGGCCTTGTCGACCCGATAGAACCGCTCGGTGAGCCGCGCCAGATGCTCGGGGGGGATCCCCTCCCCTTCATCCTGCACCGCAAACAGCGCCATGCTCCCCTGCTTGCGCCACTCCACGGTGATCTTGCGCCCCGCCGGGGTGTAGTGGATGGCGTTGTAGACCAGGTTGGAGACGGCGCTGCGCAGTTGATCCTGATCCCCGCGCACCAGCAGATTGGGCTGGACCATGAAGACGATCTCGTGGGCCCGCTCGCCGGAGAGCGCCCGCGCCTCCTGCTCCAGCAGCCCCAGCATGGCGGGCATGTCCACCAGATGGGAGAGATCCACGGTGGGCGCCGCCTCGATGCGCGACAGGGTGAGTAGCTGGTTGACCAGATTGTCCATGCGGATCGTCTGCTCCATCATCACCTTGTGCGCCTTGGCCCACATGGCGGGGGGCGGCGGCTCCTCGGTCATCTCCAGATACCCCTTGAGCACGGTGAGGGGGGTGCGCAGCTCGTGAGAGACGTTGGAGACGAAGTGCTTGCGCGTCTTCTCCAGGCTGCGCAGCCGGGTCACATCCCGCACCACCAGCATGGCCTGGTCCTCCGCATAGGGCATGATGCGAAATTCGAGGAACTTCTCCTCGTTGATGGGGGAGTGCATCTCGAACGGCTCGTCATACTGCCCCTTGCCAAGATAGGCGACGAAGGCGGGGTGACGGATCAGGTTGCCGATGTGCTGGCCGGCATCCTCGGGCCAGCGAAAGCCGAGCAGTTGCTCCGCCAGCCGATTGCACCAGAGGATGCTGCCGTCGGTGCGAAACACCACGGCCGCATCGGGCAGCGCCTCCGCCCCTTCCCGAAAACGGCGGATGAGGCCCGCCAGCTCCCGGCGCCGGGCCCGGTGACGCTGCTGCAACTTGTAGATGCCGTTGAAGATGTGCTCCCAGCTGCCGCTGCCGTGGGGCGGCACCAGGCTGCGATCGTGCCACAGCCAGTCCGACAGCCGCTTCTGGAAGCGGTAGTGCCAGACCAGGTGCAGCACCGTGGCCACCAGCAGGCAGAGAACGAGATGATCGATTAACCAACCTACCAAGACGAAGGGGCTGTAGAAGAACGCCATTCGCCACAACTGTCGCCGCCAGGCGTAAGGTTGCAACATTAAGATCTCCTAGAGACAGCAAAGAGCCGGGTCCAATGCCCGCCGGCAGGCGCTGGCGGCACTGGCCCTGACCTAGAGACGGGTCGAGAAGCGGTAGCCGGCCCCGCGCACCGTCTGGATCAATCTGTCGTGCCCCGTCTCTTCGATGGCCTTGCGCAGGCGGCGAATGTGCACGTCCACCGTCCTGTCCTCGACATACACGTTGGTACCCCAGACGTTGTTGAGCAACTGCTCGCGGCTGTAGACCCGCTCGGGGTGGGTCATGAAGAAGTGCAGCAGCTTGAATTCGGTCGGCCCCATGTCGAGGGCCTTCTCCTCGGCACTGACCCGGTGGGAAACGGGATCCAGCTTTAGCCCCTGCACCTCGATCACCTCGTCCACCGAGGTGGGAGAGACACGGCGCATCACGGCGTGCAAGCGGGCGGTGAGCTCCTTGGGGGAGAAGGGCTTGGTGATGTAGTCGTCGGCACCGGCCTCGAGCCCGCGCACCTTGTCCTCTTCCTCGCCCCGGGCGGTCAGCATCACCACCGGGATCTGGCGAGTCATCTCATCCTGCTTGAGCTGCTTGAGGAACTGGATACCACTGCCACCTGGCATCATCCAGTCCAGCACGATGAGTTCGGGGTAGGGTTCGCGCACCTTTGCCAGTCCATCGGCGTAATCTTCTGCTTCTACTGTTTCATATCCCTTCTGCTCAAGCACGAAGCAGAGCATTTCGCGGATCGGTGCCTCGTCCTCGACCACCAGAATTCGCTTAGCCATATCCCTTCTCTCTCCTCTGTGAAGATGGGTGCGCCAATTATTAGAACTTTCTGTGACACTTTTATGACTTTATGACGGGCGGGATGATAAACGTTTTCAGATTCAGTTGGCAGCAGCGAGTTGCAGCAGGTCCCAGCGATTGCCACTGATGTCCTCGAACACCACCACGGTGCCGTAAGGTTCGAGGCGCGGCTGTTCACAAAAATGAACGCCATAGGCCTGCATCCGCTCGTAATCGCCCCAGAAGTCGTCTGTCTCGAGGAACAGGAAGACCCGACCGCCCCCCTGGCGACCGATGGCGGCGCGCTGCTCCTCGTTGGCCGCGCGGGCCAGCAGCAGGGCGGAACCGGGAGCCCCCTTGGGAGCGACCCGCACCCAGCGTTTGCCCGGTTTGCCCGGCTCGTCGAGGGGGGTGTCTTCCAATAGCTCGAAGCCCATTCCCCGGGTGAAGAAGGTGATGGCCTCGTCGTAATCCGCCACCAGCAGCGTCAGGGCGCCAATGTGTTGTGCCATGGCATCTCTCCTCGGATGGATGATGGGGCGCATGATAGCCCCGCCCGGCCATGGGCTCCAGCGCCGGTTCAGTCGGGTGCCACCTCCACCCGGTTGCGACCATTCTGCTTGGCCTGATAGAGCGCCTCGTCGGCCCGCTTGAGCGCCTGCTCCAGGGAGTCCCCACGCCGCTCCGCCACCCCGAAGGAGGCGGTGATCCCAAGCCCCAGCGGCCAGTGCCTGTACCCCTCCAGCGCCCCTCTCAGCCGCTCCGCCAGGGCGGCGGCCCGTCCCTCGTCGTAATGGAGACAGACCAGCACGAACTCCTCCCCGCCCCAGCGCACCAGCCGGCACAGGCTGTCGCAATGGCGCAGCAGCTCGCTCACCATGTGCTTGAGCACCTCGTCCCCCACCGGGTGGCCGTGACCGTCGTTGACCCCCTTGAAGTGATCGATGTCGATATAGATGAAGGAGAGCGGCATCTCGCCGAGCTCCCCGAGCAGCTTTTCGCCACCGAGCCGGTTGAGGGCCCCGGTCAGGGGATCGTAGCGGGCCTCCTCCTCGGTGCGCCGGTTCTGCTCGCACAGGCTCGCACTCAGGGCTTCAGCCGCGAGGCGCGCCTCCCTGGCCTTGCGCAGCCGATCCCCGAACATCAGGTTCTGGACCAGGAAGAGCAGCACGCCGTAGACAAGCCACCCCAGCAGCAGATAGCGATAGAAGTCCCCCGGCTTGCACCAGCGGCCATAGAACTCCAGCCGCTCGAGCCGCAACCGGTACTCCCCCGGCAGCATCTTGTCATCGGAGGCGATCTCGATGGCCTAAACATGGTGCAGATCCGGCCCCTGCTGGACCAGCGGAATATCGTACTGCTGCACCCACCAGGAGCTGGGGGCAAAGACATTCAGGGGGACATCCTGCTCACGACCAAAATCCCTGGCGGTGAAGAGCACTTCGTTGAACTTGTGGGAACTCTCGTCTTCCCGCGTCGAGTAGACGGGATCGTAGTTGCGCAGATAAAGGCGCCAGGCCTGTACCCCCTGCCCTTCTACATCCAGCCTCACCCGCACCCCGGTGAAGTCGGAGAGATCCAGCCCCTGCTCGGGATCGGTCAGGGTCAGAACCAGCTCGCAGAAAGGATAGGCATATTGGCTTCGCAGAGTGCACTGGATGGCGGGTCTGTCGCCCCCCTGACTCAGGGTGGCGACGGAGGAGCCCTTGTGGGCCCTGTCATCCTGGGCACGCACGGACAAACCTGCCTGGCTCAGGATGTCGAGCCGCCGCTCGGGTCCGAATTCGAATATCGCCATGGCCAGCAGGCTCGCCGCCAGCAGGCACCAGAACAACAGCGTCGTCATGCGGGAATAGGAAGGGATCATCGGCATCACACCTGAAAAAGGGCTTTTACCCTACACCTTGAAGCGCCGGACCGCGCTGATCCAGATCCAAGGTTATTACACGCGCCGCACCGGGCGCAGACGGGTGCCGACTAACCGGCACGGGCCCCATGGGGCGCAAGCGGCATCGGCCAGCCGCCGGGAGAGAGGCGGGGGGCCTCGTCGGTCGTGAGATGGGTCATTGCGCACTCCCTGCGATGGAAACATAACGAAAAAACGTCCTTGCCACCGCAGTCTACACAAGCGCTGGACGGCGCGACACCCTTCACCCCTCCTCCCGCAGCGCCCGATAGAGGGTGGTGCGACTGATGCCAAGACGGCGCGCCGCCTCGCTCACGTTGCCGCCGCACTCTGCCAGGGTCTGTTGCACCCGCTGCCGGCTCTGCTCGCGCAGGGTACTCCCTCCCAAAGGTGAGCTCGCTCCCCCCGCCACGGCGGGCAGATGCAGATGGGCAGGTTCAATCCAGCTCTGCCCCTCTGCCAGTACACAGGCCACCTCCAGCGCCTGTTTGAGCTGGCGCACGTTGCCGGGCAGAGGGTGGGCCAGCAGCCGCTGCTCCGCCTCCCGGCTCAGTTGCAGTGCCGGGTCCATCTGGGCGAGCAGGTTCAGGATCAGCCCCTGACGCTCGGGCACCGACCAGGCCCGCAGGGGTGCCAGTTGCTGGCGCCAGCCGCAGATGCGGTAGTAGAGATCTTCGCGAAAGGTGCCGGCCGCCACCATGGCCGCCAGATCCCGATGGCTGGCGCTGACCAGCCAGAAATCCACCGCCTCGGGTCTGTGGCTGCCCACCGGGGTGACGACGCGCTCCTGCAACACCCGCAGCAGCCGGGTCTGGGCCTGGAGCGGCAGCTCGCCAATTTCATCCAGCATCAGGATGCCGCCGTGGGCGGCGCGCAGATAGCCCTGGCTGCCCTGGCTGCGGGCACCGCTGAAAGCCCCCCCCACGTAGCCGAACAGCTCGGCCTCCACCAGCTCCGCTGGCAGGGCGCCGCAGTTGACGCACACCAGAGGCCGCTCCCGACGGCTCGAACGGGCGTGCAGGGTGCGCACCAGGTGCTCCTTGCCGCTGCCGGTCTCCCCCTCGATGAGCAATGAGATGCCCCGCTCCAGCATCTTGAGCGGCACCTGCTGCGCCTGCGATCCCTCCTCCTCAACCGCGCTCGGCAGGGGGAGCCTGGCGGCGCGCTCCCCCGCCTCCGGCACCAGCCGCAGGCCGCGGCGCTCGCGCAGCAACTGCTGACCGTCGAAGGGGTGCTGGCCGAGCCAGAGCCGACCGGCCCGGTTGGCCCCGAGCAACTCGCCCCCCTCCCCCAGCAGCAGGCGGGCAGACCAGAGGCTCTGGGGATCGAGATCCACCAGCCAGCCCGGCTGGCGGGCCAGCAGGGCGTTTTCCAGGGTCATGGCCAGGAGGCGCACGGTGCCCAGCATGTCGCCGCCGTGGTGGGCCGCATCGGTGGAGATGTCGAGCACGCCGAGCAGTTGCCCGTCCGGCCCGAGCAGGGGACAGGCGCTGCAACTGAGAAAACTGTGCTGGGCGAAGAAGTGCTGCGCCCCCAGCACCTGCACCTCGCTCTGCTCGGCCAGCGCGGTGCCGATGGCGTTGGTGCCCTTGCTCGCCTCCCCCCAGCGGGCGCCGCTGCGCAAAAAAATGCGCTCGGCATGGCGGGCAAACCGGTCGTCTCCGCTCACCGCGAGGATGGCACCCTCGCCGTCACACAACAGCAGACGACAGGGTCTGCCCGCCAGCAACTGGCCAAAGAGCGGCAGCACGAAGCGCTGGAAGCAGGCGATGAGCGTCCTGTGCTGCTCCTGGCGAGCCGACAGCTCCCCCTGGGGCAGCAAGTCCAGCTCGGCGCTCTGCTGGCGGCTCAGCCCCTGATGCAGGCAGCGCTCCCAGGAGCGCTGGATTGGGCTGGCACCGGATTGAGGCAACTCGCTCATCACACCTCCTTCTACACACTCGCGAATAGGGCCGCCTTGGGGGAGCGCCTTCATCACGTCTCCTGTTCACAAACGGCACAGTGTCACACCCGATGTTCAGAAACGGCACAGTTCGGGGGCCGTCCTGGGGGGCACTGGTTAACCAAGATACCCCTTGGCACCCCGTTTGATAACGTTTTTGCAACCTTTTTGTGTAGAGCGCCGCCCGCTGGCACGCCCCTTGCGATGACAGGAAGCAACCGGACTGCCCGCCAGGCCGGTCAGGACCACACACACATAAGGATGATGAGATGATTTATACCGCTCCCGGTCAGGCAGGTGCCCTGGTCAGCTTCAAATCCCGTTATGACAACTTCATCGGTGGCGACTGGGTGGCGCCGCGCGCCGGCCGCTATTTCGAGAACATCTCGCCGGTGGATGGCCGGGTGTTCTGCGAGGTGGCCCGCTCCGACGCCGCCGACATCGAGCTCGCCCTGGACGCGGCCCACAAGGCGTTCGCCAGCTGGAGCAAGACCAGCGTCACCGAGCGCAGCAACCTGCTGCTGCGCATCGCCGATCGCATCGAACAGAACATCGAGCGGCTCGCCGTCGCCGAGACCTGGGAGAACGGCAAGGCGGTGCGCGAGACCCTGGCCGCCGACCTGCCGCTGGTGGTGGATCACTTCCGCTACTTCGCCGGCTGCATCCGCGCCCAGGAGGGCTCCGCCGCCGAGCTGGACCAGAACACCGTCAGCTACCACTTCAAGGAGCCCATCGGCGTGGTCGGCCAGATCATCCCGTGGAACTTCCCCCTGCTGATGGCCGCCTGGAAGCTGGCCCCGGTACTGGCGGCCGGCTGCTGCAGCGTGCTCAAGCCCGCCGAGCAGACCCCGGTCACCATCATGCTGATGATGGATCTCATCAAGGACATCCTGCCCCCTGGCGTAGTCAACGTGATCAACGGCTTCGGCGCCGAGGCGGGCCAGGCGCTCGCCACCAGCAACCGGATCCAGAAGCTCGCCTTCACCGGTTCAACTGAAGTGGGCGCCCATATCCTGCGCTGCGCCGCCGACAAGCTGATCCCCTCCACCGTGGAGCTGGGTGGCAAGTCTCCCAACATCTACTTCGCCGACGTGATGCAGCACGAGAGCAGCTACATCGACAAGGCGGTGGAAGGGATGCTGATGACCTTCTTCAACCAGGGGGAGGTGTGTACCTGCCCCTCCCGCGCCCTGGTGCAGGCCAGCATCTATGACGACTTCATGGACAAGGTGCTGGCCCGCGCCCGCACCATAGTGCAGGGCAACCCCCTCGACACCACGACCCAAGTGGGGGCCCAGGCGTCCCGCGAGCAGTTCGACAAGATCCTGAGCTACATGGAGATCGGCCGCGGCGAAGGGGCAAAAATGCTGCTGGGCGGCGGCCCGGCCAAGGTGAGCGGGCTGGAGGGGGGCTTCTACATCCAGCCCACCATCTTCTCGGGCCAGAACAAGATGCGGGTGTTCCAGGAGGAGATCTTCGGGCCGGCGCTCGGGGTCACCACCTTCAAGGACGAGGCGGATGCCCTGGCCATTGCCAACGACACCCAGTACGGGCTGGGGGCGGGCCTGTGGACCCGGGACAGCAATCTGGCCTGGCGCATGGGGCGCGGCATCCAGGCCGGCCGGGTCTGGGTCAACTGCTACCACGCCTACCCGGCCCACGCGGCCTTTGGCGGCTACAAGAAGTCGGGGATCGGTCGCGAGACCCACAAGATGATGCTGGACCACTACCAGAACACCAAGAACCTGCTGGTGAGCCACGACATCAACCCCCTCGGCTTCTTCTAAGCCCATCCCGTGATCCACAAGGGCGCCTGCGGGCGCCCTTTTTCATGCGGTTCAGGCCACGGGTTGGCCCAGTTGCTGGCGATAGCGCTGGGGGGCGCAGCCCTGTTCGCGCTGGAACATGGCGATGAAAGCCGAGGTGGAGGCGTAACCGAGGCGCCAGGCGATCTCCTGCACCGGCATCTCACCCCGCAGCCAGTCCAGCGCCTTCACCAGCCGCAGCCGGGTGCGCCACTGGCCGAGGCTCATGCCAAGCTCCTTCTGGCAGCGCCGCGCCAGGGTGCGCTCCGTGGTGTGCAGCACCCTGGCCCACTCCAGCAGCGTGCGGTTGTCCTCCGGCGCCGCCTGCAATGCCGCCAGCAGGGGGGCCAGCAGGCGATCCCGGCTCTGGGGCAGGTAGCTCGGCTGGCAACGGGTGCGGGCCAGCTTCTCGATGAAGAGCTCACCCTGACGGGCATCCCACTCATCCTCCATGTGGCCGACCCGGCGCTGGGTGAAATCCTCCAGCAGGGCTCGAAGCAAGGGGGTGAGCGCCAGCAGCTGGGGTTCCCGTGGCAGGCGCGGCGCCAAGGCGTGGCTCACGTAGATGGAGGTGTAATCCAGGGTCTGCTCGTTGAAGGCGGTGTGGGGCAGGTCCGCCGGCACCCAGATGAGGTAGTCCGGCGGCGCCACCAGCCGCTCTCCCCCCACCTCCACCACCATGACCCCCAGGCTGATGAGGCTGAGCTGACCCCAGGGGTGGGCGTGCTCGGCACAGGCGTTGCCCCCCTGGATCTGGCTGTAGCGAAAGTAGAGGGGGTTGGGGTCGGCCAGCAGGCGATCCTGCTCGGCCAGGGTGAGGGCGCCCATGCAGATTGTCCCAAAGCGGTTATGACATGTCTTATTTACGCTACTTACCTCGTTCAAGACAAGGCTAGACTCTCCCCATCGTACCAAGGAGTGCCTATGCCTTTTCTCTTCCCCCTGCTCGCCATCCTGATCTGGGCCGCCAATACCGTGGTCTCCAAGGCCGCCGCCGGCGTGCTGGATCCCGCCGCCATCTCCTTCTATCGCTGGGTGATCGCCGCCCTCGCGCTCTCCCCCTTCTGCCTGCCGCAGCTCTGGCGCCGCCGGGCCGACATCCACCCCTGGCTCGGCAAGCTGCTGGTGCTCTCCCTGCTCGGCATGGTGCTCTACCAGTGCCTCGCCTACTACGCCGCCCACAGCACCTCGGCCACCAACATGGGGGTCATCGGCTCCCTGCTGCCCCTGCTCACCCTGCTCATCGGGGCCTGCTGCTTTGGCCAGAAGCCGGGCAAGCAGGCGCTGCTCGGCATGAGCCTCTCCCTGTTCGGGGTGCTCTGGCTGCTGGGTCAGGGCAACCTCCTGGCACTGCTGCACAGCGGCATCAACCCCGGCGACGGCATGATGCTGCTGGGGGCAGCCAGCTATGCCCTCTATGGCCTCTTGATCCGCCGCTGGCAACTGCCGTTCGGCCCCTGGCTCAACCTCTACCTGCAGATCCTGCTGGCGGTGCTGCTGCTCATCCCGGTGGCCCTCTCTGCCGACTCCCTGGCCATTCCCGCCCAGGGCTGGAGCATGGTGCTGTTCGCCGGCCTCGCCTCCTCCATCTTCGCCGCCTACTGCTGGATGCGCGGCCTCGCCACCCTGGGGGCGGAGCGCACCTCGGTCTTCATGAACCTGATGCCCCTGTGCACGGCCCTCATCGCCGTCATCACCCTGGGGGAGCCCATCCACGGCTATCACCTGCTGGGGGGCGGCCTCATCCTGACCGGGGTCATGCTCTCCCAGCTCAAGCCGAGGGTACGCCGTCCTCTGCCGGAAGGGGCATAAGCCATCGCCGTGGCAGCATAAAGAAGGGAGCCTCGGCTCCCTTCTTGCTGCCCTCGTCAGGGCACACCTGACCTTTTCGCCAGGGTGACGTCTCCACCTTAATCCCTGCCCCCCCGCCCCTTGTCATGGGCGGCGAAGGCGCTGCGGGCCGCACGGATGCCATTCATGCAGGCGGGCACTCCAGCATAGACGGCGACCTGGAGCAGGATCTCGATGATGGTCTCCCGGCTGACCCCCACATTGAGGGCGGCCCGGATATGGAACTCGAGCTGTCCGGGCGCCGTGCCCATTCCCATCAGGGTCGCCACCGTGAGTATCTCGCGGGTGCAGAGATCGATGCCGGGACGGGCGAGCACATCGGCAAAGGCAAACCCCAGCACCAGCTCGGCAAGCTCCGGTGACAGGGCATCCAGGCTGGCGGCGACCCGCGTGGGCGCCTGGGGATCGAGCCGGGCCAGCAGCGCGAACGCCCGTTCACGGCGATCCGTGTGCGAGCCGCTCATGCGTTCACCCCCTTCATCCCCTCCGGGGTGTAGCGCTCCCCCGCCACCGGCAGGGTCCGGACGGCCTGTCCCAGGGCCCCGAGTTCTGCAGGGGAGAGGCGCACCGAGAGGGCGCCGAGGTTATCCTCAAGGTGGGTCAGGCGCCGGGTGCCGGGGATGGGCACTATCCCCTCCCATTGCGCCAGCAGCCAGGCCAGGGCTATCTGCGCCGCCGAGCATCCCTTCTGCTGCGCCAGGGCCATGACCGCCTGCACCAGGGTGCGGTTGGTGGCGAGGTTTTCCCCCTGAAACCGCGGCAGGCCGGCCCGAAAATCCCCCTCCTCAAACACCGCCTCCTGCTGGTAGCGCCCGGTCAGAAACCCGCGCCCCAGGGGGGAGTAGGCCACCAGACCAATCCCCAGCGCCCGGCAGGTGGGCAGCACCGCCGCCTCCACCTCCCGCGTCCAGAGGGAGTATTCGGTCTGCACCGCCGCCACCGGGTGCACGGCATGGGCGCGCCTCAGGGTGGCCTCGCTCACCTCGCACAGACCGATGCGGGCTATCTTGCCCTCCTGCACCAGCTGCGCCAGCCCGGCCATGGTCTCCTCGACGGGATGGGCAGGATCGAGGCGGTGCACATAGTAGAGATCGATCTGCTCGATGCCGAGGCTGCGCAGGGAGCCCTCGCAGCTCTGGCGCGCATAGCGGGCGCTGTTGTCGAGGGTACGCCTGTACTCACCGTGCTGGCGCACGATGCCAAACTTGGTGGCGACCTTCACCTGCCCCCGCCGGGTCGCGAGAAAACGCCCGATCAGCGCCTCGTTGTGGTGGGGGCCGTACATGTCGGCGGTGTCGAGCAGGTCGATGCCCCGCTCCACCGCCTCCGCCAGCACCCGCAAGGACGTCTCATCGTCCCGCGGCCCGTAGAATTCGCTCATCCCCATGCAGCCCAGCCCCAGGGCAGAGACCTGCAGGTTGGCTCCCAGTGTTCGTCGTTGCATCGCATTTTCTCCCTGACAAGTTGCAGGGGAGTATGGTCTTCCGAAAATGAATGAAATATAGAGGTAACTGGCAACCTATCTTCCGATTATGGAAACACTATGCACGATCCCCTGCTCTGGGACGACGCCCGCGTCTTCCTGGCCATCGCCCGCAGCGGCACCCTGAGCGGTGCCGCCCACGCCCTGCGCATGGGGGTGGCCACCGTCTCCCGGCGCCTGGACAGGCTGGAGGCGGCCCTCGGCCTGCCCCTGTTCAGCCGCCACCAGCAGGGCTATCGCCTGACCGACGACGGGGAGGCCCTGCTTGAGCGAGCCGAAGCGCTGGAACATGCGGGGCTGGCCTTTGGCGAGGCGGGGCAGTTGCAGGGACAGGTGGCTGGCACCGTGCGCCTCGCCACCGCCGAGAACCTGGCCAATCCCCTCATCATCCCCTCCCTGCCGACGCTCTTTGCCCAGCACCCCGAGCTGAGGGTGGAGCTGGTCACCGGGGTGCAGACGGTGAACCTGCACCGGCGCGATGCCGATCTCGCGGTGCGCATGGTCAAGCCCGATGCCGGCCACCTCACCCAGCGGCGCCTGGGCACCCTGGGCTTTGGCCTCTACGGGACCGGCACCTACCTGGATGCCCGCAGCCCCGGCGTGGATGCCGCCAGCTTCGATCAGGATGACTTCATCGGCTGGAACGAAACCCAGAGCCACCTGCCCGCCGCCAGATGGATGACCCGCATGCTGCGCGGCCGTCCCTGCCGGGTGGAGACCGGCACCCTGGCAGCCCAGCTCGCCGCCGCCCAGGCCGGTCTGGGGCTCGCGGTGCTGCCCCACTACCTAGCCCGCCAGACGGATCTGGTCTGCCTGCTGCCGGAGCTCGGGGTGGATCAGCCCATCTGGCTGGTGCTCCACAGCGATCTCGCCCACTCCCGGCGGGTGCGGGCCGTGGCGGATCACCTCATCGCCCTGTTCGAGCGCGCCCGCTCCGCCCTGCACCCCTTCTCGGGCGACCCCAGATAGAGGGGCCGGGTCGCATCGGGGCAAAACAAAAGGGAGCTCAAAGGCTCCCTTTTATCTGCGCAGCCTGCGCAGCATGGTGTGCGCGGCCTCTTCGGCGTTGTGCCCACGACGGGGTCACGACTCCCGGCGCCAGTGGTAACGCCGCTCCGGGCGGCCACGCTGGCCGTAGTTGAGCTCCACGTCCAGCCGATCTTCTGACTCCAGAAACTCCAGGTAGCGGCGGGCCGTGGTGCGACTCAGGGAGAGGCGCAGGGCCACGGTGTCGGTGGAGAAGGTGTTGTCCGGCTCCCCCGCCAGCAGATCCAGCACCTGTCGCAGGGTGATGGCGTCGATCCCCTTGGGGGTCTCCCGCGCCTCCCGACCCTGGTTGCGCGCCTTGCCCATCAGGCGGTCCAGGTCGCTCTGGGCCAGCTCCCCCGGCTCGCACAGGCGGCGATGCAGGACCAGGATCTCCTCCAGGCTCTGCTGGATGCGAAACAGCCGCAGCGGCTTGATGACGTAGTCCTGCACGCCCAGGTTGAGGGCCTGCTGTATGGTCTCCACGTCGCAGGAGGCGGTCACCATCATCACCATCACCTCCCGGTTGTGGCTGCGCAGCCGGCTCACCCACTCCAGGCCCGAGCCATCGGGCAGGGAGATGTCGACCATCAGCAAGCGGGGCTCGCTCCCCGCCATCAGGCGATCCGCCTCGGCCAGGGTGCCGGCCCGCCCCATCAGGGAGAACCCGGCCGTGGAGGAGACCAGCTCCCCCAACATGGCGCCTATCCGCTCGTCATCCTCGATAATCAGCGTGAAGATTGGCTTCATGACTTACACCAATTGGTTTTTATTCAAATAGATACCGAACAGGGTCGTCTGCTCGGCGGTGCGGCGCCATTCTATCACGCCCCCCCGCCTGGCCACCGTCTTCTTGACCAGGAAGAGGCCGACCCCGTGATCCCCGGTCTGGCGGCTGACACCGTAGTCGAACAGGTGATCCGCCAGCGCCTCGTCCACCCCCTCGCCACTGTCCTCCACCTCGATCACCAGCCGCCGCCCCAGATCATCGAGGGAGAGCAGCACCCTGGGCGCGGCGTGCTCGCGGTTCCCCCAGGCGGCGCGAATGCCGTTGTCCAGCAGGTTGCCGATGCAGGTGATGAGATCCGCCGACACCTCGGCCGGATACTCCCCGAGGGCCGACCCCGCATCCAACACCAGCTCCACCCCCAGCTCCCGCGCCCGGCTGAACTTGCCGAGGATGAGCCCGGCCACCGGCTTGTTCTCGATGACCCGCAGCAGATCCTGCAACATGTTCTGGCAGGCTTCGTTCTCCTGCTGGATGAGGTCTACCGCCTGATCCACGTGGCCGAGCTGGAGCAGACCGGAGAGGCTGCTGAGCTTGTTGGCGAATTCATGGGTCTGGATGCGCAGCATCTCGCCGTACTGGCGCAGGTGGGTCACCTGCATGCCCAGGCTGCCGGTGCCGTCTGGCCGGCTGAAGATGAGCATGCGCCCCGGCTCGCGACCGCTGAGCTCCTGCCAGTGGCCGACGAAGTCATCCCCCTGCACGGTGAACCTGACCGCCCCCCCTTGCTGCAACGTGGGCACGAGGCCGGGGGCCAGCTCCGCCAGGGAGCGGCCCAGCAGGGCGTGGCGCCCGGTGCCGGGCAGTCGCAACTGATAGAAGGCGGCGCTGTTGAGCATGGTGATCCTGTGCTGGTTGTCCAGGGACACTATCCCCTCCGAGATCCCCTCCAGCACCAGATCCTGCTGGGCGAAGCGATTGGCAATGGTCTCCGGTTCCAGATCCAGCAGGGTGCGGCGCAGCAGGTGCTGCACCCAGAGCGCCAGCAGCAGGCCGCACCCCAGCACCGCTGCGATGGCGCCGACCAGCAGGGCGATCCGCTCCTGATAGGTGCCCTCCACGGTGCGCATCAGATAACCCACCGCCACCGCACCAATGGCCTGGCCATCGGGCCCCACCACGGGAGCGAAGCAGCGGATGGCGGGGCCCAAGGTGCCCACGTCCCGGGAGCAGTAGCTCTCGCGCGACTGGAGTGCAGGCCAGATGTCCTCCCCCCGGAAGGTCTGGCCCACCAGCTCGGGTGAGGGGTGGCTCAGGCGCCTGGCATGTTCGTCGGTCACCACCATGTAGGCGGCGTCGGTGCGGCTGCAGATCCCCTGCACATAATCCCGCAGCCCGGGATCGCTCCCCTTCTCCAGGGCCTGGACCACCCGGCTGTCCGCAGCCAGCACCCGGGCCAGATCGCTCCCCTTCTCCTTCAGGTTGTTCTCCAGCAGGTGGCGCATGAAGAGGGCGAGCAGACAGCCCAGGATCAGGATCAGCAGCAGTGACAAGCCAAGCGAGAGGGTGACTAGCTGGTGGCGCAGTTTCATCGTTCAACCTTGCAGCGGACGGGAAAGCCCAGGGTGAGGGTGTCCCCCGGCCGGGTCAATGGCCAGCCTGGCGCACCTCAAAGGTGGCCACTCTAACGCCTCCTCCGGCCGTTGTCGGTTAGCTGGCCCGCAAAGCCATATAAAAACTTAAACACCACGGCCCGGGCAAAAAACCTGAACGTGAGCTGTATCACACTATTTACTTAGCCTGCGAAATAAATATAATGCTTCGCAAGCTAAGTAATTGAGGTGCCCGTCATGAAAAAGGATCTGGAGATGTTGCGAGAACTCTCCCTCGCCGAGCAGCTGGGGCGATTGCACCGGCTCTGGCGCACCGTGGCCGATCTCGAGCTGGCACCTCTGGGGCTCACCCATCCCCGCTGGACCGCCCTGTGGAAACTCAGCCGCCTCGGCGGCCACCTCAGCCAGAAGACCCTGGCCGAGGCCCTGGAGATAGAGCTCCCCTCCCTGATGCGGACCCTGGGTCAGCTCGAGGAGCAGGGGCTGATCGAGCGCCATTGTTGCAGCCAGGACAAGCGGGCCCGCATCGTCACCCTGACCCCGACGGGCAAGGCGCTGCTCGATCAGATCGAGGGCCGCATCATCGCCGTGCGCCGGGAACTGCTCACCGGCATCAGCCAGCAGGAGCTGGCCCAGTTTGAAGACATTGTGCACCGCATCTCCGCCAACGCCCTCGGCAAGATAGCCGCACAGCATGAAGAGAGAGAATAAGATGACACCGGATCAACAATTCAAGCGCTGGATAAAGTGGGCCATCGTCTGCTTCGTCCTGGTGTTTGGCTACTTTCTGCTGGCCGACATCAAGATGCCCCTGACCCCCCAGGCCATGGCCACCCGGGTCGTCACCCGGATGGCCCCCCAGGTCAGCGGCAAGGTGGTCGAAGTCGCCGTCGCCAACAACCAGCACGTCAAGCAGGGGGATCTGCTGTTCGCCCTCGACCCGGAACCCTTCCAGCTCGCCGTGGATCAGGCCAGGCTCGCCCTGGATCAGGCCAGGCAGCAGAACCGCCAGCTGGACGCGACCCTGACCGCCTATGAGGCGGAGTACAGCTCGCTGCGCACCCAGGCCGACCAGAAACAGCGGGAAGCGGCGCGCATCGACGCCCTCTACCGCCGTCACATGGTCTCTGAACAGCAGAAAGATGACGCCGACAGCGCCGCCCGCACCGCCCGTGCCAACCTGCTCGGCAGCCAGGCCCGGGTAGAGCAGGCCCGCGTTAACCGCGGCTTGCCAGGGGAAGACAACCTGCTGCTGCGCCAGGCCCGCAACCGCCTCGCCCAGGCCGAGCTCAACCTCGCCTACAGCCGGGTTCATGCGAGCCAGGACGGCATCATCACCAATTTGCAGCTCAAGCCTGGCAGCGTGGCCAATGCGGGCTCCCCCCTGCTGGCCCTGGTCTCCGAGCAGGTGGACGTGATCGCCGATTTTCGCGAGAAGAGCCTGCGCCATGTCAGCGCCGGCAGTCAGGCCCTCGTCGCCTTCGACGGCGAGCCCGGTCGTCTCTATCCGGCCCGCGTCGCCAGCCTGGATGCCGGGGTCAGCGCCGGCCAGTTTGACGCAAACGGCCAGCTTGCGAACCCTGTCGAGTCCGATCGCTGGGTGCGGGATGCCCAGCGCCTGCGCCTGCACCTGACCCTGGAGCAACTGCCCACTCACCTGCCGGCCGGGGCCCGCGCCACGGTGCAGCTGCTGCCGGACAACATCCTGACCGGGCTGCTGGCCCGCGGCCAGATCCGTCTGCTCAGCCTGCTGCACTACATCTATTGAGATGACGACCATGAACCTGTGGCACAGACCCCTCACCCCCAACGAACTGCGCCAGTGTCTGCGCATCGCCTTTGGCTGTACCCTGGGGTTTGTGCTGTGCAAGATCTTCGGCTGGAGCAACGGGGTCTTCTTCACCGTCACCCCGGTGCTGCTGCTCGGCCTGGTGCCGGTGATGAACGGTCACGCCGCCCGCCAGCTCATCGCCTCCGCCGCCATGTGCGGTCTGGAAGTGGGGCTGCTCGGCGGCCTGTTCGGCGGCCACCCGGGGCTCATGACCCCCCTGGTCTTTTTGCTCTTCCTCTACCGTTTCGCCGCCATGTCCCGGGGCAGCCTGTTCCTGTTCGGTGCCAACGGGGTGCTCAGCCTCAGCATCATGCTGCACTTTGCCAGCTACCCCGGGATTGATCTGAACGACCTCATCTTCAGCAACCTCTGGGCCAGCGTCCTGTCGGTGCTCATCGCCTATCTGATGACGGCCCTCATTCCGGACGTGGAGGAGCGCCCCAGGCCGGCCCCCTCCCCCAAGGCGCCGCACCGGATGCGCCACGAAGCCCTGCTGGGGGCGTCCATCGCAACCCTCTCGTTCCTGGTGTTCCAGATCTTCGATCTGCGCGACTCCATGTCCGCCCAGGCCACCACCCTGCTGCTGCTCTTCCCCATGCACTGGAACGGCGCCCTGGACTATGCCCGCAAGCGGGCCATGGGCACCCTGCTGGGGGTGAGTTTCGGCATCCTGGGGCAGCTGGTGCTCTATGACTGGTCCGGCTTGCTGCTGCTGGTGACCCCGGTGCTCTGGCTCGGCGCCATGCTGTTCAGCTATGCCCATGTGAAGGAGGCGAGCGGCTCCGGAGTCGGCTTCGGTGCCCTCACCACCCTCGGCATCCTGTTCGGCCAGTACCTGACCCCGGGCAACGACCTGGTGTTCAGCGCCCTCTATCGGGTGAGCAGCATCCTCTTTGCCATCGTGGTCACCCTGCTCGCCTGCTACCTCATCCACCGGCTGCTCAATCGCTTCGAGGCGACACGGTTCGGCCACTGACCCTTTTCTGCAGCCATTGGACGGCTCCCTTTCGCCCCGCTTGCCTGCCGGGGCGTTTTTTTGCCTGCCCCACGGACCAGAGGGAGACGGACGCATCCCGACGCAGGGCTCCCGCCACGAGGTTGCAGTTGTGCCTCATCCTGTTAGGCTCAAGGCCATATGACACCGTTGTGAGGATCAAACATGAAACACGCCAAGCTCTTTCTACTGGGGGCGTGCGCCATCACCCTGCTCGGCGGCTGCGATCTGGGCAGCGGCAAGCTGGGAGTGACCGGCGGCGATCCCGTCACCTATCTGTGTGAACAGAACCAGAAAGTGCAGGTTCGCTACTTCTCCCTCTCGGACGAGAGCCTGAACTTCGTCAAGCTCTCCCTCCCCGATGGCAAGGATTACACCCTGCCCCAGGCGGTTTCCGCCTCTGGCGCCCGCTATACCGACGATCACGAGGTGGTCTGGTGGAACAAGGGCAAGGAGGGGTTCGTCGAGATGCGTGATGACGCCGGGGAGTGGCAGAGCCGCTACAACGACTGCAAGGAGCAGTGATCCGCGCCGTCATGGCACAGAGCCCACACGAAACACCCCGGCCTGGCCGGGGTGTTTGTCATTTCACTTCCACTTCGAATCGGGCCACAACCCGAGCCGGAATGGCTTGCTGATTCTGCTCTGATGGCCGGTAGCGCAGCTGCGCCAGCCCGGAGATGGCGATGAGATCCAGCACGCCGGGGGGCTGGGACTCCAGTACCTCTGGGCTGAACAACGTGCCATTGGAATCGATGAGGTAGCGAAGGGTCACATACCCCTTGACCGGCCTCTTCGCCGGCAGCCCCCCGACCGGGTTAAAACTGATGGCATCCCCCACCAGCACCCAGTATTCGGGCAGCGTTTCCCAGGTGACATCCACCGGAGGCTGATTCAGCTTGGCGGTGGGGCTGGCACAGCCCCCGAGCAGGGCCAGGGCGGCCCACAGCAACAACCCTTTCACTCGCACTCGACATTCCCTCTTCGTTGTATCGCTCGACTCCATGAGCGACGCGCCAGTGTCAGGCAAAGGGGCTCATCCGGGAAGCCCCCATCTGGCAGGCAAAAAAAAGCCAACCCCGGAGGGCTGGCCTTGTGATCTCTCACGGCTCAGGCGCGCTTGTCGCTTACCACCAGCCAGAGGGCATGAACCATGCCGGGCAGACCGCCCAGCAGGGTCAGCACTATGTTGATGAGGAAATGGAGGCTGAAGCCTACCTGGATAAAGGCGCAGACCGGGGGGAGAAAGATGGCCAGCAGGATCTTGAGCAGATTGTTCATCGGGATTCCTCGTGTAAACAGCGCTTGGGGTTGGCCTAACCATAAACACCCAAGGCCTCAACTGCAAACCAGACAGGGGATCCGCTCTCCTCCTTTCCGCCAGGCGTTGAGGTCGTGAACCATCTGGTTGCTGCTGCCACGCCAGAGCAGACCGGGATCCGCCAGGGCCTTCTCGAACCTGCCATCCACCAGCACGTCCAGCAAGGCCACCAGCTCCCGCTGGGCCGGGCTGAGATCGGCCAGCAGATAGCCGGTCCAGCACCAGATGTCCTTGCCGGGGCACTCGGCCCGCACCCGCTTCACCAGCGCCAGCACATGCGGCACGTTGGCGGGGTGGAGCGGATCGCCGCCGGAGAGCGACAGTCCGCGCCGCTTGATGCAGCTGTCGTTGAGATCGTGAATGATGCGATCGCTCATCGCCTCATCGAACTGCTTGCCCCCATCGAGCCGCCAGGTGCTCTGGTTGTAGCAACCGGGGCACTGGTGCTCGCAACCCGACACAAACAGGGTGGCGCGGGTGCCGGGGCCGTTGATCACATCGACCGGGTAGTACTGGTGGTAGTGCATTCGAGTTCTCTGGGTTAACGGCCAACCCCCTCCCAACCTCCCCCTTCGAAAGGGGGAGGAGCTTCTTTGCCCCCCCTGCCAAGGGGAGGGCTGGGGTGGGGTCTGCTCGCTTACATATGCTTGACGCGGCGTTTGACCTCTTCCTGCTTGCCCGCGTTGAAGGGGCGCGCATCCGGGCTGCCGAGATAGCCGCACACCCGGCGTGTCACCGACACCTTGGCCGGGTCGTGGTTGCCGCAGCGCGGGCAGGTGAAGCCCTTGGAGGTGCACTCGAACTCGCCGGTGAAGCCGCAGTCGTAGCACTCGTCGATGGGGGTGTTGGTGCCGTAGTAGGGCACCTTGTCATAGCTGTAGTCCCAGACATTCTCCAGCGCCTCCAGGTTGTGCTGGATGTTGGGGTACTCGCCGTAGCAGATGAAGCCGCCGCTGGCGATGGGCGGATAGGGCGCCTCGAAGTCCAGCTTGTCGTAGGGGTTCACCTGCTTCTCCACGTCCAGGTGGAAGCTGTTGGTGTAGTAGCCCTTGTCGGTCACCCCGACCACCACGCCAAACTCCTTGGCGTCGATGCGGCAGAAACGGGTGCAGAGGTTCTCGCTCGGGGTGGAGTAGAGGCTGAAGCCGTAGCCGGTCTCCTCCTTCCACTCGTCGGTGGCCGCCTTGAGCCGCGCGATGATGGCGATGGCCTTCTGGCGCAGGGTCTCGCTGTCGAACAGGTGGACGTCTGTGCCATAGAGGGCGTTGATGGTCTCGTGTACCCCGATGTAACCCAGCGAAATGGAGGCGCGGCCATGTTTGAAGATCTCGCTGATGTTGTCATCGGCCTTGAGGCGCACCCCGCAGGCCCCTTCCATGTAGAGGATGGGGGCGACCCGGGCCTTGACCCCGTCCAGGCGCTTGATGCGGTACATGAGCGCTGTCTTGGCCACCCGCAGGGCGGCGTCCAGCTTGTCCCAGAAGTCCGCTTCATCGCGGGATTTCAGGGCAATGCGCGGCAGGTTGAGGCTCACGACACCTAAGTTGTTGCGCCCCTCGTGGACCAGCTCACCATTCTCCTCGTAAGCACCGAGGAAGGAGCGACACCCCATGGGGGTCTTGAAGGAGCCGGTCACCTTGACCACCTGGTCGTGGTTGAGGATGTCCGGGTACATCCGCTTGGAGGCGCACTCCAGCGCCAGCTGCTTGATGTCGTAGTTGGGATCCCCCTGCTTGTGGTTCAGGCCATCCTTGATGGCGAACACCAGTTTCGGGAAGACGGCGGTCTTCCTGTTCTTGCCAAGGCCGGCGATGCGGTTGCCAAGGATGGCGCGCTGGATGAGGCGCGATTCCCAACTGTCCCCCAGGCCAAAGCCGAAGGTGACGAACGGCGTCTGACCGTTGGCGGTGTGCAGGGTATTGACCTCGTATTCGAGGGACTGGAAGGCGTCGTGGCACTCCTTCTCGGTGCGGGCCATGGCATAGGCGTCCACATCCTGGATCCCCCACTCCTCGGCCACCTCCCGGTGCTTGTGCCAGCTGATGGTCACATAGGGTGCCAGCACCTCGTCGATGCGGTTGATGGTGGTGCCGCCATAGATATGGCTCGCCACCTGGGCGATGATCTGGGCGGTCACCGCGGTGGCGGTGCTGATGGATTTGGGAGTGTCTATCTCCGCGTTGCCCATCTTGAAGCCGTGGGTCAGCATCCCCTGCAGATCGATCAGCATGCAGTTGAACATGGGGAAGAAGGGGGAGTAGTCGAGATCGTGGAAGTGCAGGTCGCCGCTCTCGTGGGCCTGCACCACGTCACGGGGCAGCATGTGACTGATGGCGTAATGCTTGGCGACGATGCCCGCCAGCAGGTCACGCTGGGTCGGGATCACCTTGGAGTCCTTGTTGGCGTTCTCGTTGAGCAGGGCCGCGTTGGTCTGCTCCACCAGGCCGCGGATCTCCTGGGCCAGGCGACCCCGGGCCTCGCGGGCCTGATCCCGGTCGTGACGGTATTCGATGTAGGCACGGGCGATGGCCTTGTCGTCGGAGGCCATCAGGTGGTTCTCGACCCGGTTCTGGATCTCGTGGATGTCTACCTCCCCTCGCCCCTCCAGCTCCTGGCTGACAGCGGCGGCAATGCGCTCTGCCAGCGCCGGACTGGCCTGATTGACCGCTGCCGCCGCTCGGCTGACCGCATCGCGGATCAGTTGGCCATTGAATGGTGCACGACATCCATCGCGTTTGATCACTACCGGTTTCATCGATTTTCCCCGTATTGAAAGACCTGGTGGCCACCCTCGGCTCACCCTCGTTGAGTCCCCTTCTCCACGCCCGTCCCCGGCGCAAACAAGGTCAGCCAAGGCTTGAAACACCTGGGCTGACACTGAGAGGGCGACCACTTATGCACAGCTTTATGACACTATATATGGGTGTTTTTTTTATGTTTACCCCTATATGTGGGGTCTATTAGGCACCAAAGCGGTACCCTGTTTCTTGATCCAGAACAGGTTTTGGAAGGAGTGGGGCAGTTCACGACCAGCGCCAAAAGGCGCTCTTTTTGCTCACCCCAGACGGGATGCGGGCTCCCGCCCGGCAAGGGATAAAAAGAGAGGGGCACGCCTTCCGACAACAATTGACCGAGGCGCCAGAGAGCGGGAGAGCACATACTGGGGAACAGTCTCTCCCTTGCGGAAAACACACGTGACCAAGGTCTTGCTCCTGCTCTCCCTCCTCTCCCTCCCGCTGCTGGCCGCCGAGATCCTGGTGATCAGCAGCTATTACCAGAGCAACCAGTGGGATCAGAGCTACAGTGCCGGCCTCGAGCAACACCTCAAGCAGGCGCATCACCTCGGCTATCTCTATCTGGACACCAAGCGCCAGCCCGGCCAGACCCGTGACGAACTGCTCGCCAAGGGAATGGCCGCCTACCGGACCCACCAGCCGGCGCTGGTGATCCTGGGGGATGACAACGCCATCAACGCCCTCGCCCGACCCATCGCCGCCCGGGGAACGCCCGTGGTGTTTCTCGGGATGAACGAGAATCCGCGCCCCAAGGGGCTGGTCGGCCACCCCCTGATCACCGGCGTACTGGAACGCCCCCTGCTAAAGCGCAGCATCAGCGAGATGAGTCAGTTGATGGGAGGGCTGGAGCGCGCCCTGGTGCTGTTTGACGAAAGCGAGGTGTCCCGCACCGCCGTCGCCCACGAGTTCAAGGGGCGAGGCGAGCTGACGATCGGCCAGACCCGGGTCAGCAGCCGCCAGTTCACCGACTACGGACGCTGGCAGGAGGCAGTGCTCGCCAGCCGGGAAAACGGCTATCAGGCGCTCTTCCTCGGCCTCTACCACACTCTCACCGACGCGCAGGGCCAGCATGTGAGCGAGCAACAGGTGCTGGCATGGACCAGCGCCAACAGCCCGGTGCCACTGTTCTGTTTCTGGGCCTTTGCGGTGGGCAGGGGAGCCGCCATCGGCGGTCTGGTGCTCGATGGCCACAGCCAGGGAGAGAGAGCCGCCGAACTGGCCAATGCCATCCTCTCGGGCACGGCGCCCGGCGCCCTCTCCCCCCGCGCCGCATCCCGCGGGGAATACCTGTTCAGCAAGAGCGAACTGGCACGCTGGCACCTGACGGCTCCCGATGCCTGGCAGGACAAGGTGAGCTACATCGAGTGAGCCCACCAACGACAAACCCGGCCAGTGGGCCGGGTTTGTCTGCTCAAACGTGCATTCTCAGGGCTGAATGGCCGCCTGCAACTCGGCTTCGGTCCAGATGGTGATCCCCAGCTCCTGGGCCTTGGCGAGCTTGGAGCCTGCCGCCTCCCCCGCCACCAGCACGTCGGTCTTGGCCGACACCGAGCCCGCCACCTTGGCTCCCAGGGCCTGCAGCGCCGCCTTGGCGTCGTTGCGGGACAAGGCGGTGAGGGTGCCGGTCAGCACGAAAGTCTTGCCGGCAAAGGGCTGATCGCTTGCCTCTTTCTTCTCGATGACCGGCCAATGGATACCGGCGGCCAGCAGGGCGTCGAGCACTTCGATGTTGTGGGGCTGGCGCAGGAAGTAGTAGACGTGCTTGGCCACTATGTCTCCCACGTCGGCCACTTCCAGCAACTGCTCCACCGAGGCGGCGCGCAGGGCATCCAGGGTGAGGAAGTGGTTGGCGAGGTTCAAGGCGGTCGCCTCCCCTACTTCGCGGATCCCCAGGGCAAACAGGAAGCGGGGCAGGGTGGTGCTGCGGGCGGCATCGATGGCGGCCACCAGGTTGAGGGCCGATTTTTGCCCCATCCGATCGAGCCCGGCCAGCTGGATGGCGTTGAGGCTGAACAGGTCCGCCGGGGTCTTCACCAGCCCCTTGTCCACCAGCTGCTCCACTATCTTGTCGCCAAGGCCATCCACATCCATGGCGCGACGCGCCGCGAAGTGCTTGATGGCGGCCGCCCGCTGGGCCTCGCAGAAGAGACCGCCGGAACAGCGGGCCACGGCCTCCCCTTCCAGCCGCTCCACCGCCGAGCCGCACACCGGGCACTCGGTCGGGAAGAGGATCGCGCGGGCATCCGCCGGGCGCTGCGCCTCCACCACAGCCACGACCTGGGGGATCACGTCCCCGGCCCGGCGCACGATCACGGTGTCGCCGATCATGACGCCAAGGCGCGCGATCTCGTCCGCATTGTGCAGGGTAGCGTTGGAAACGGTGACGCCGCCGACAAACACCGGCTTGAGCTTGGCCACCGGGGTGATGGCACCGGTGCGGCCCACCTGGAACTCGACGTTCTCAAGCGCCGTCATCTCCTCTTCTGCCGGGAACTTGTGGGCAGTGGCCCAGCGCGGCGCGCGGGCAACGAAACCGAGCTCCCCTTGCAGGGCGACGTCATCCACCTTGTAGACCACGCCGTCGATCTCGTAGGGGAGATCCCCGCGGCGCACCAGGATATCATCGTGAAACGCCTGGCAGCCGGCGGCACCCTCTTTGAGCTTCACTTCCGGGCTGAGCGGCAGACCCCAGGCCTTGAGCTGATTGAGGCGACCGAAGTGAGACTCCCCCAGCTCGTCGCCACCGACTCCCACGCCGTAGGCATAGAAGCTGAGGGGGCGGCTGGCGGTGATGCGTGAATCGAGCTGGCGCAGGCTGCCGGCAGCGGCGTTGCGCGGGTTGACGAACACCTTCTCCCCCGCCGCCAGTGCATCGCGGTTCATCGCCTCGAACCCCGCCTTGGGCATGAAGACCTCCCCACGCACCTCCAGCCGCGCCGGCCACCCCTGGCCGCGCAGGGTCAGAGGAATGGCCTTGATGGTGCGCACGTTCTCGGTGATCTCCTCCCCCGTGGTGCCGTCCCCGCGAGTGGCGGCCTGTACCAGCTGGCCATCCACGTAGAGCAGGCTCACCGCCAGACCGTCGAGCTTGGGCTCGCAACAGAAGGTGAAAGTCACCTCCCGCTTGAGGCGATCACCCATGCGTTGCTCGAACGCCTGCAACTCCTCGCTGCTGAAGACGTTGTCCAGACTCAGCATGGGGATCTCGTGGCGTACCTGCTTGAAGGCGGTCAGCGGCTGGCCCCCCACCCTCACGCTCGGCGAGGCCGGGGTTTTGAGCTCTGGATGCTCGGCCTCCAGCGCGATCAGCTCGCGCATCAGGCGATCGTATTCGGCGTCCGGCACCGTGGGGTTGTCCAGCACATAGTACTGATGGCCGTACTCGGTCAGCAGCTCACACAGTTGACGGTGGCGGGAGAGGATATCGCTCATGAAAAAGTCTCGAAGTGTGATGGAACATTCAGTCTGGGGCAGAAACAAAAATGCGGCACCGGGGTACCGCACTTTTCATTGTTCAAGCCCCATGGCGCATCAGTCGCGGCTGGCCTCGTAGGCCGCCAGCTCGTGACGGTAGCGGGCGATGTCGTCGTCGCTGAGGGGACTGCGCGAGGCGTCGGTCAGCATGGCATCGAGATCGCTCGCCAGCTGATCCGCGGCCTGCAACATGTGCTCGAAGGCGAAGGCGGCATTGCTGCGAAGGGGCAGTTGCATGAAGAGGGACACACCCGGGGTGCTGAACTGCTCCATGCGATAGGGGTTGAAGGTACCCGGCTTGACCATGTTGATCATGGAGAAGAGCACTTCCCCCTTGCCGCCCAGATCTTCGTGACGGTGGAAGATGTCCATCTCGCCAAACTTGAAGCCCAGCGCCAGCAGGGAAGAGAGCAGGGTCGCACCTTGCAGATCGTGGCCGGGACGGGCCATCAGGTTGATGACATAGACATCCTGCCAGATCTTCTCGACCGGGGCCGGGGCGGGTTCTGACTCGGCTGCGTGAACCGGCTCTTCATAGGCTGGCTCGTCATCGTAAGCGGGCTCTTCATAAGCCGGCTGGGCGTAGCGGGGAGCCTGCTGGGCAACCGGTGCCGGCTCGCGTGCACCGAAGGTCGGCGCCTGGGCATAGGCCGGCTCCACCAGCGGCTCTTCGTCCAGCGGCTGCATCATGGGCTCGCGCTGCGGACGGGAACGGTGTACCGGCGTACGGCGGATCACCTGTGCAGGTTTGCGCACCGGCGCGGCAGGGGCCTCTTCAACAGGGGCGGCAACCGGCTCGTCATAGTCCTCTTCTTCCTCATACACAGGCTGAGGGGGGACAGGGCGAGCGGCAGGCTTGCGCACCACGGGAGGCGGCAGATCGGCGTCGTCATCTTCATCATCGAAGGCGGGAACGGGGGCGACACGGCGGGGTTCGGGCTGACGGGCCTCGTCGCTGCGCAGTTTGGGCTCGGCACGACGGCCACCGCTCACCACACGCACCTGACCGATGCCATCGCTGTCGAAGGCGTCGTTGTCACGCTCACGGGACTTGGACTCCATCCGACCCAGGGGTTTCTCCTTGATCGGTGCCTGACGATTCTTTCTGTTGCTCCACAACCCGTGAATGAGCAATGCCGCGATGGCAATACCGCCCAGGGCAACCAAGATGTAACGCAATTCCTGCATTAGCTGCTTCTCTTTCTAGTTTTGCTCAGCCAAAGCGACGGCTTCACCGATATCGACCGACACTATGCGCGAAACCCCGGGCTCTTGCATCGTGACGCCAACCAGCTGCTCGGCCATCTCCATGGAGACCTTATTATGACTGATGTAAACGAACTGTACTGTGCTCGACATCTCTTTGACAAGAGAACAGAAGCGACCGACGTTCACTTCATCGAGCGGTGCATCCACCTCATCCAGCAGACAAAATGGTGCTGGATTGAGTCTGAAGATGGCAAAAACCAGCGCAAGGGCGGTTAGCGCCTTCTCCCCCCCGGAAAGCAGGGCAATGGTAGCATTCTTCTTGCCCGGAGGTCTTGCCATGATGCTCACTCCGGCCTCCAAAAGATCATCCGAGGTCAGCTCAAGCCAGGCACTGCCCCCCCCGAACACTTTTGGGAACAGGGATTTTAAATCTTCATTGACCTTATCGAAAGTGTCGCGGAAGCGTATTTGTGTTTCTTTATCAATTCTTTTAATGGCTTGGCTCAAGGTGTCGAGGGCCTGCTCCAGATCCTGGCACTGATTTTCCAGGTAGCTTGAACGGGTTTTCGCCTCCTCATACTCCTCCAGTGCCGCCAGGTTGATGGCGCCAAGCGCCTCCACCTGCGCCTCCAGCGTCTGGATCTCCTGGCGCAGCTTGCCGCGATCAGCGGCAATCAGCACAGCCTGATCGAGGTCCACCAAGCGAACGCCCAGCTCTTCGAACTGCTCGTGCAATCCCTGCCTGCGCGTCAGGTTGCGCTCGCGCTCGAGCCGCAAAGTCGCCAGCTTCTCCTGAATTTTCACCAGCTGCTTGTGATCTGCGCTTCTGGCCTGCTCCAGCTCGGTCAGCTGACGATCCAGCTCTGCGAGCCGCTGGTGACAGGTCAGTTGCTGCGCCTCAAGATTGCGCTGTTCGACCAGCAGGGGCGACAGATCCTGACTCGGAGCGGCCCCTGGCTCCTTGAGTTCCGCCAGCTCCAGGCCGAGACGGGCCAGCTCCTGCTCGCGCAGCGTGATGAGCTGGCGCTGGTTCTGCTGCTCCAGTTGCAACCGCTGGCAGGCCGCCTGCTGCTGCTCCCGGCGAAGGCGCACCTCTTCCAGCGCCCGCTCCGCCCCGCTCACCTGCTCCTGGGCGAGCAGCAGCGCCTCGGCGAGTACCTCCCCCTGCTCCTGCTGCTCGCCAAGGGCCGCTTCATCCTGCTCAAGCCTCTCCCCGGCCGACGCCAGCCGCTGCGCCTCCTCAGCCTGCTCCTTATCGAGCCGGGCCAGCTCTTCCCCCAGCTGGCCCAGGCGCTGCAAGCGCTCCTGGCGCTGCCCCTCGCGCAGACTCCAGGCTTCGCGCAGTTGTTGCCACCGCAGCTCCTGCTCGCGCAGGGTGCGCTGAGCCAGCTCATGGGCGCTGTGCAGCTGGGCCCGCGCTGCATCGGCGGCGACAAGCTGCTCGTCGAGTCTGTGCAGCGCCTCCCGACCCGCGGCCAGCTCGGTGTGCAGCCGCTCACGCTCACCGAGCAGCGCCAGCGTACCGAGGGCCATGCCCTCCCCCAGATCCGCCCAGTTGGGGCCGAACCAGTCGCCAGCGGGAGTGAGCAGCGACTCACCGGCAGAGAGGCTGTGCAGGCGGGACAGCGCCTCCTCCCTGCTCTCTGCCAGCCAGATGGCGTTGAGGAAAGCCGGAATGTGCTCGCCCCCCAGTTGCGCCGCCAGGGTATCGGCCCTGGCTGGCTGGGCCGGGCCAATCCAGAGCCCGGGTTGCGCCAGGTTGCACTCGTCCGCCGGGATTGCGGTGAGCCAGCGGCCGAGCACCTTGTCCAGTCCCCGGGCCCACTCGGGGGGCACCTGCAACCGATCCGCCAGGGTCGCGCCCGCCATCTGCTCCCCCAGGATCTGATCCAGGGTGGCGAGGCGCGCCTCCAGCTCGCGCAGCAGGCCCTGCTGGCGACCCTGCTCTGCCTTGAGTGCTTCATGGCGCGACACACCGGCCTGCCACGCCGTATCGGCTTCCTCATGGCGGGCGCGGGAGAGCGAGAGTTCCGCCGCCAGGGCATCGAGGGCCGGTTGCAGGTTCTCCCCTTCGCCGCCGAGGGGGCCGGCCTGTTCATCCTCCAACTTGAGACGGGCCAGCCGGGTCTTGGCCTGCAGCTCCTGCAGACCGTTCACCTCGGCGCGGGTCTGGTTGAGCCGCCCCTGTAACTGGCTCAGCTGCTGCTGCCACTGCTGCTGGCGCTGGCGCGCCTGCTCGAGCCGATCGCCCGCTGCTGCACGCACGCTCTGCTGGTCGGTAAGCAACTGCTCACACTGCTCGAGGCGCGCCGACGAGACCTCGCCCTGCAACGTGCTGTCGCTCAGCTGTTCCAGCTGGCCGGCCAGCTGGGCCTTGAGGCCGTCGATACGCTCGCCGAGGGCCTGCCGCCTCGCCTGCCAGTCACGACCGAGTTCGTTCTGGTGCAATTGCTGCTGCTCGAGGCGGGCGATGGCTTGTCCGCCGAGAAAAATCTGCTGCTGGCGGCTGGCCTGCTCGGCCTGCGCCTCCTGGCGGGCCACCGACAGGGTGACGTGGCGCCCCTCGTCGGCGGTGCGCTTGGCATCGAGGGCCGCCAGCGCCTGTTCAGTCTGGGCCAGTTCGGTCTTGGCTTCGCCAAGACGCGTCTCCAGCGCCCACAGTTCCGAGCCGATCAGTTCGCTGCGGGCCGCGCGACTGCGGCTCTTGAGCTGCTTGTAGCGCTCGGCGGTCTCGGCCTGGGCCTTGAGATGTTCGAGGCGCGAGCCCAGTTCGCTACGGATATCGCCAAGGCGTTCCAGGTTCTCCTGGGTATGGCGGATGCGCTGCTCGGTCTCGCGGCGCCGCTCCTTGTAGCGGGAGACCCCGGCGGCCTCTTCCATGAACAGCTTGAGATCGGCGGGGCGGGACTCCACCAGCCGGCTGACGGTGCCCTGTTCGATGATGGCGTAACTGCGGGGCCCAAGGCCGGTGCCGAGGAAGAGGTCGGTCACGTCCTTGCGGCGGCACTTCTGGCCGTTGATCTGGTAGTGGTTGGAGCCGTCGCGCAGCACTTCGCGGCGCACCGAGATCTCGGTAAAGCGGCCGAACTCGCCGGGTACCCGGTTGTGGGGATTGTCGAACACCAGCTCCACCGAGGCGCGGCCATGGGCGCTGCGGTTGATGGAGCCGTTGAAGATGACGTCGGTCATGTTCTCGCCGCGCAGATGGCGGGCGGAGCTCTCCCCCAGCACCCAGCGCACGGCGTCGATGACGTTGGATTTGCCGCAGCCGTTGGGGCCCACCACGGCGGTCATGTCGGCGTTGAGTTCGATGCGGGTCGGCTCGACAAACGACTTGAAACCGGCGAGTTTGATCAATTTCAGACGCATGGCGGCCTATGTGGGTAACGAAATAAAGAGGAGGCGGGCAGGCAACTTTACCAAATCAAAGGCTTGTTTGTAATATGCTGGCACTTTCCCCATTCACTGATGGAGCTCACATGAGCCAATCACCCCACATGGTCAAAGATTCGGTCAGCGGTGCAGACTACTTCCTGCGCGGGTTCTCACTCATCCGCCAGCCCGGCATCCGCACCTTCGTGCTGATCCCCCTGCTGGTCAACTTCGTGCTCTTTGCCGGTGCCTTCTACGCCCTGTTGCTACAACTGGACGGCCTGTTCGCCTGGCTGCACCAGCAGATCCCGAGCTGGCTCTCCTGGCTTGATTACCTGCTCTGGCCCATCGCCCTCATCACCATACTGGTGGTCTTCTCCTTCATCTTCAGCTCGGTGGCCAACTGGATAGCTGCCCCTTTCAACGGCCTGCTGGCAGAGAAGGTGGAACAGATCCTCACCGGTGAAGCCATGAATGACACCGGCATGCTGGATGTGGTGAAAGATGTGCCCCGTACCTTCGGCCGCGAATGGACCAAGCTGAAATACTATCTGCCCAAGGCCATCGGCTGCCTGATCCTCTTCCTGATCCCGGTAGTGGGCCAGACCCTGGCACCCGTGCTCTGGTTCCTGCTCAGCGCCTGGATGATGGCGATCCAGTATGTCGATTATCCGTTCGACAACCACAAGATCGGCTTCATCACCATGCGCGACGCCCTCAAGCAACGTCGTGGAAAGTGCCTGAGCTTCGGCGCCCTGGTGACCCTCTTCTCCGCCATCCCGGTGGTGAATCTCTTCGTGATGCCGGTGGCCATCTGTGGCGCCACCGCCATGTGGGTAGACCAATACCGCAGCGAGCAACTTGGACGCTGAACCGCGTCATCATGATCAAAAGAGGGGGCGAAAGCCCCCTTTTCATTACTTAATCTAATGCATAACCAAGATAGCTTGTCGCCCCAGCGCAGGGTTGTTAGGATGCGGGCCTTTCTCGCACCCTGGGATATCTCATGTTACATGCACTCTTCTTGCTCGGCCTGGTGGCCGAAGGGATGACTGGCGCGCTGGCAGCGGGTCGGCGACGGATGGATCTGTTTGGCGTCGTGATCATCGCCTCGGCGACGGCCATCGGTGGCGGTACCATTCGGGATGTGCTGCTGGGCCACTATCCCCTGCTCTGGGTCGAGCACCCCGAATACGTGCTGCTGGTGGCGGGCGCCGCCATGGCCGGGGTCATCTCGGCCCCGCTGATGCGCTACCTTGGCAAGCTGTTCCTGGCGCTCGATGCCCTGGGGCTCGTGGTCTTCTCCATCTTCGGGGCGGCAAGGGCGCTGGAGATGGGCCACGGGGCCGGCATCGCCTGCATCATGGCCGTGGTGACCGGCGTGTTCGGGGGGGTGCTGCGGGACTTGCTGTGCCAGCGCATCCCGCTGGTGTTCAAGCGCGAGCTCTATGCCGCCGTCTCGCTGATCACCGCCGCGCTCTACTGCTTTGCGCTGCACCATGGGCTGCCCAACGACTGGGCCGCTTTTGGTGCCATCGGCATCGGCTTCGTGCTGCGGCTCCTGGCGGTACGCTTCAAGTGGGGACTGCCCACCTTCAACTATCAGTACGCCACCCATTGATCGCGCCAGTTCCTGGCCATATCGCACGGATAACGAGCAACAAAAAAGCGCCATACGGCGCTTTTTTGTTGGGCATCGGCAAGGGAGGAAAGGGTCAGTTGATCCCTTCCGAGCTGAAGAAGGTCGCCTTGTCGGCGATGAAACGCACCTTGATGTTCTTGCCTTCCCCTCCCCAGACACAGCTCGTGGTGCCGAGAGCATCGTCGCAACGCTCGGCCTTGCCGAGGATGGCACTCGCTTCGGCATAGCTCATCCCGACTTTCAGCTTGTCGTAACTCTCGCGGTTGAGCTTGCCGCAACCAGTCAACAACAGGGCGATGAGCCCCCCGATCACAATCTGCTTCATCTTTCTCTCCTCTGGCTGGAGTCCAGAGCCTAGCAGCTTGGTCCCCCTCAATGCCAGCGGCAACAAGATACAATCGGCACTCAACCCTTGAGGAAATCCCGACTCACCAGCTGCGAACGGGGCCTGTGTCCAGGTGCACGAAGTTGTCGGCAGGGTAATAACCCACACCGCCCACCTTGAGGTTCAGGGCGGCCTTGCGCAGGTGCGCCAGCTGCACGCCGGGGATGCGCACGTCAACCGCCTGCCCCAGGGTGTGGTAGCTGTGCTTGGCGACGCCGCGACTCTTGCGCCGCTTCTGCTGATTGGTGGCCGGGGAGCGATAACCCGAGATGAGCTGGATTTCGCCGTGGCGTCCCAACTTGTGTTGCAGCAGAAAGAGCTGATCGAACAGCTTTCTGTCGATGTTGAACACTTCGTTGCGACGGTAGTCACGGAAAATATGGTTGAGCTCCGCCAGCCCGTCGCTCAGATAGTGGCCATCTTCCCAATAACTGGCGCGTACCCGCTCGCCGGTATTGAGGTTGAAGAAACTCAGTTCCCGTCCCGAAGTGCTGCGGCTCGCCAGCGCAGGGAACGACAGCAGGCTGGTCCCCATCAGGCAACCCGCCCCCAGCAGCAGACGGCGTCGGCTTATCTCTTGTCCCAGCATCCGTTGTCCGTCCATCTCATGGTGAAGTCACACAGGTGAATGAATTTGATACAAGGGCCGAAACTACCTGCCAGAAAAAGCGCTGTCAAACCCCATTCACCCATGAAAAAGCCCGGCACGGGCCGGGCTTTTCACTCTGTGGCGAGGATCACAGCAAGCGGCTTTGATAGCTGACTCTGTCGAATCCGTAGATATCGTTGCGCAGTTGCTGACGTCCCTCTTCATCAATCCAGCTGCTCCAGTAGACGGTAAACACCGGGATAGGGTTGCTCAGGGGCAGCCACTTGGTCTGGGTCTCTTTCAGGATGCTGGCCACCTTGTCCGGCTGATAGCGGGAGTCCGCCAGCAGCAGCTCCGCCAGATCGTCGGCGTGTTCCACCCGGATGCAACCCGAGCTGAAGGCACGGGCCCCCTGCTCGAACAGCGCCTTGCGCGGGGTGGAATGGAGATAGATGGCATCGTTGTTGGGCAGATAGAACTTGTAGCGACCCAGGGCATTGTGATCCCCCGGCTTTTGCCGCAACCGGTAAGGGAAACCGGAGGCCAGCGCATGGTGCCAGCCATCTTCGCTGAACTGCACCGGATTGCCCTCGCCGTCGATCACCTCGAACTGTTCGCGATCCAGGTAGGCAGGATCGCGCCCGAGCTTGGGCAGAATGTCCTTGCTCAGGATGGAGCGCGGCACGTGCCAGGCCGGGTTCAGCACGATGGAGCGGATCTCGCTGGCGAGGATGGGGGTGGCCCGCTGCTCCTTGCCGACGATGACCCGACTGGTGAAGACCTCGCTGCCAGACTCCACCACGCTCAGACGGTAGTCCGGAATGTTGACCAGCACATAGCGACCGGCAAGGTGATCCACCAGATCACGGCGCCACAGGTTGCGAACCAGCAGGCTGGCGCGCACCTCGGGGCCGGTATTGAGCCAGCTGCGGGTCTGACGGCCGATGATGCCGTCGGCGGTCAGGCCGTGGCGGCGCTGGAACTGCTTGATGGCCTGTTCGGTCTCGGGATCGTAGAGGCTGTCCTGGTGAGTCGGGGCACTGTCCCCCAGTTCGTTCAGGATGGAGCGGATCTGGCCGAGCTCGGTCGAGCTCTCCCCCGCCCTCAGGGTCGGCATGGAGAGGGTGGGCCAGTGCTTGGCCATGGGCATGGCCAGCAGCTTGCGCACTTCTTCGCGCACGGCGTCGTATTCCGCCACCTGTGGCCTGAGTTGCCTGACCTGCTCCAGCAGATTGTCTCCCTGGGGAGCATGGACCAGGGGGCGGTTCAGATCCAGCTTGAGGGTCTGCATCTGTTCGCGCGCGACCAGATCCATCCCTCGCCAGGCCTGCTGGAACCGGGCCAGCTTGCCAAAGGCCTCATCGTAGAGGGCACCGCGCCGATCCACCGGGGTCTTTTGCAACTGCTGCCAGAGGCGGTAGAAATCCGGATGCAGCTGGGCCAACACCGCTTCCTGCAACTGCTGTTCAAGCTCATGACGAGCCTGCTCGGCCACCTCGTTCTGATACCAGTCATGCTGGATGCTGGGACTGGCCACTACCGCCTGTTCCGTGCTGGCATGAACCATGCTGGCCGGCCAGCAGCCCAGCCAGATGAGATTCGCCAATGCCAACCAATACTTCTTACCCATGCTTCTTACCACGCTTGCCTCAAATCGGTTCATTTCGGCCTGTCAGGCGCGACGGTCAGGTCCCCATGATGCGTGAATGCTGGCGACTTTGCTAGCGGACGGAGGTGTAACGACGCCAGATGAGTTCCTGCTCCCCGCTGTCACCGACGGCCACTATCGCCTCGTTGAACCGCGCTACGAATTCCCCGGACAGGGTCTTCTTGCTCAACATGAAAAAGGTGGGCGTCTCATGGATCGCCATGGTGTGGGGGACGACCGCATCCGACAGCCCCTCTCTTTTCAGACCCCAGGGCGTGGCCAGACTATCCCCGAGAAAACCGTCTATCCGCCCAAGCAGCAGCTTGCGATAGTTTTGCACATCGTTGACCTCGCTCACCTGGTTGCGGTATCGCTGCAGAACCTTGGTGATTTCCGGGCCGTAATAGTAGTCCCTGGTCACACCGAGGCGATGCCCGTGGGCCAGCCAGCTCGCCAGATCCGACTCCTCACCGGTACCGGATTTGCGTACCCAGAGCGATGTCCGGCCCGGGTTGTAGGGGATGGAGAACCAGGCATAACGCGCCCTGTCATCGGCAAAATACGCCTCCATCACGATGTCCAGCCGACCCCGCTCAAGATCGTGCAACCCCCGCTTCCAGGGACGCTCCACATAGACCAGACGACAACCCAGCCGATTCGACACGGCATTGAGGTAGTCGACCGCAAATCCACGCAGTTCCCGACGTGCTCCCTCTTGCTGGTAATAGTGGTATGGGGGCCAGTCATCGAAACCGACGCGAAGGGGGGAGGAGCAGAACGATTGCGCCCACAACGGTTGGAGGGGCAGACAGCAGAGCACACACAGAGAGAAGAGTCTCATGGGTCATCCTTGACGACGGGACAGGCCATCTTAATTCTGCCCGGGTGAAATGGCGACAGATCCTGCCACAACAAAGCACAATATCAGCCGTTTGCCTGATGCGCCCCAGGTGGCGGCAGACAGGTTGGCGCCGAAAAAGCCACAATCAAGAAGAGGAAGCAAACGACCCCAAAGCCCCTTGGTAAGCAGGGTGATTGAGGGTTAATATGTGAGCAAATATATTTTTGTGATCCACTATGCTTTTTTTGCAATTGGATTAGCATATGCGCGAAATCTGCCTATCAATCTGTCGGGCGTCGAGTGAGTAATATGACCTACAAAAAGTTCGGTTTTCTGGCTGCCATCCTGGCACTGAGCGGTTTCTACCTTTATACCCTCTATCTGGCCGCTCACCCCAACGTGAGCCTGGCTTACAAGCTCTATTACCTGGAAGGCAAGACCCGTTTCTGGGAGCACAACTCCAGCATGACCTACCAGCCCGGCAACGAACTCAACCTGACCAAGCCAAGCCGCTTCCTCTCAAGCGAAGGCTGGGCCAAGAAGCCCAGCGAGCAAGGCACCGAGCTGAGCGGTCAGGGCGGTCTCTATTTCGTGCTGCCCAAGCAGCAGGCCCAGCCGGAGCAGCTCACCATCCAGGCCAGGATCAACAGCCCTCAGGCTGGCGCACTGCTCAAGGTGGCGCTGGGTCATGATTTCACCACCACGGTCAAGCTGGCCAAGGCGGGCATCAACGAGATCCGTCTCAGCCTGCCGGGCGACTCCCTGACCGCCGATCCCAAGCGTCCCAACTTCCTGGCGCTCTCCGCTCCGACACCGCTCAACGTCCAGTCCGTGCGGCTGACCGTGGCTCAGTGAAGCGGAATGCCCCAAGCATCTGTTCCGTAAAATAATTCTTTCAATAAGGAAGTTCCCATGTCCCGTGCCGATTTTCGACTCTCTCTGGTCGTTCCCGTTTACAACGAGGAAGAGAGCATAGACGCCTTCATCAGCGCGATAGATACCGAACTGGCCCCGCTCAAAGACCAGCTTGAAATCGTGTTCGTCAACGATGGCAGCCGTGACCGCACCCGTGAGGTGGTCGAGCAGGCCATCGCCCGGGATCCCCGTGTGACCCTGGTCAACCTGGCCCGCAACTTCGGCAAGGAAGCGGCCATGACCGCCGGCCTGCACCAGGCCAAGGGCGACGCCATCGTCCCCATGGACGTGGACCTGCAGGATCCCCCCTCTCTCATTCTGGAGTTCGTCAAGCTGTGGCAGACCGGCGACTATGACACCGTCTACGGCATCCGGGTGGATCGCAGCGCCGACACCCCGATGAAACGCCTGACCGCCGGTGGCTTCTACCGCTTCTTCAACGCCCTCTCCACCAGCACCAAGCTGCCGGAGAACGCCGGTGACTTCCGCCTCATCGATCGCAAGGTGGTCGAGGCCATCAAGCAGTTGCCGGAGCGCAACCGCTTCATGAAGGGGCTGTTCGCCTGGGCCGGTTTTCGCGCCGTCGGCGTTCCCTACGAGCGCCCGGCCCGCCATGCCGGCGAAACCAAGTTCAACTACTGGAAGCTGTGGAACTTCGCCCTTGACGGCCTGATGAGCTTCTCCAGCTGGCCGCTGCGGGTGTGGAGCTACATCGGGGTCGGTGTCTCCTTCATCGCCTTCCTCTATATCCTCAAGATCATCACCCAGGTGCTCTTCTTCGGCATCGACGTGCCCGGTTACGCCTCCCTGATGTCGGTCATGCTGTTCCTCGGCGGCATCCAGCTGCTGTCGCTGGGCATCATCGGCGAGTACATCGGCCGCATGTTCGTCGAGGTGAAACAGCGCCCCGTCTACCTCATCGAAGGGGTCTACGGCCAGTACGCCAAGCAGGATGAAGAGCAGAAGCAGGAAGTGCCCACCGCCAGCAAGAAGAGCGCTGGCAAGAAGGCCGCCGCGAAAGCCGCTGATGATCAGCAGGAGCAGGCGTCTCAATGATCTCCCGCGAGGAATTCTGGCGGCTGGTTCGCTTCGGTTTTGTCGGCGGGGGGGCCACCCTCGTCGATCTGGGTACCTCCATCGCCCTTTTTCATACCTGGCCGGCCATCTCCGAGCACCTGGTCACGACCCTGGCCTTTGCCGTGGCGTTCTGGTTCTCGTTCTTCGGCCATCGCTACATCACCTTCCAGAAACAAGGTGCCGCCAGCAAGTTCCTGCTGGTTGCCCTCTTCTCGCTGGCGGTGCGTAACCTCATCCTGAGCGGTTTGCTGTTTGCCGGTCTCTCCGGCCTGTTGCCGGTGGTGATCGCCACCCTGACCGTCACCGTGCTCACCTACGTTCTCTCCCGTATCTGGGTTTTTGCCTGATGAATGATATGACCAATACCGCCCCGTCAACCGGGGCTGCACTCCCCTATCGCCCGTCACTGCGCATCAGCGGCCGCGACTGGCTGATGATCGTCGCCGCCTTCGTGCTGAGCCGGGTGGCGCTCTATGGCATGGGCTATTTCGGCGTCCAGCTCTATGGCGCCACCGACATCGGGCCGCTGCAAGCCTACTGCCAGTTCGACTGCGTCTGGTTCCAGCGCATCATCGAGAATGGCTACGACCTCTATCCACGCTGGTTGAGCAAGGGCAATGCGGCGAACTGGGCCTTCATGCCCCTCTATCCCATGCTGGCCGGCGGTCTCTCCAGCCTGTTTGACATGGAGAGCCTCATCGGCCTGATGCTGGTGGCCAACATCGCCTTCTTCATCAGCTTGCCCCTGATGCTGCTGGTGCTGCGCCAGCTCAAGCTGGGGGACGACACAGCCCGCTTCGGGGTCTGGCTGCTGGCCTTCTCCCCCTTCTCCGCCTATTTCGTCTCCGGCTATACCGAGCCCATGTTCATGGCGCTGATGCTGGGAATGTTCCTGTTCGCCTACCGCGAACAGTGGCTCATGGTCGCCTTCCTCGGCATCTTCATCTCCGCCACCCGCAACCTGGGGGTGATGATGGTGTTCCCGGTGCTGATCCTGGCCCTGCAGGCCTACGGCTGGCGCGAGTTCTTCCGCTTCACCGAGCGGGCCTTCAAGGTGGTGTTCACCCTCTGGCTCATTCCCCTCGGCCTCTTCTCCTACATGGTCTATCTCTATCACCTCACCGGGGATGCCCTGGCCTTCAAGCACATCCAGGTGGCCTGGGGCCGCTATATGGACAGCCCCCTGGACTGGTGGCTGAGCGGCTTCGAGCTGGGGGGGCGCAAGGCCTATCTCTCCATCATGGTGATCTTCGGCTGGTGCCTGAATGGCTACCTGTTCAGCCAGAAACGCTGGGCCGAAGCAACCCTGATGTTCATCTGCTGCACCATCCCCCTGATGACCGGACTCAACGCCATGCCCCGCTACATGTTCGGCCTCTATCCGACCCTGCTGGCCATCGTGCTGCTGGCCCATCGCTGGCCTGCCATCCGCCCTGCGGTGCTCTGCATCAGCGGCATGGTTGCCTCCTTCATCGCGGTGGCCTTCGTCAACTTCAAGTTCTTCACCGTGTGACGCCACCCCGAATGCCTACAAGCCGGTCAACTGACCGGCTTTTTTCATGGCCGCGACACCCGGTTCACACTTTTCCATTCTTGAAAACGTAACCATTTGAACTGACGTCACAAATCGGTATTTTACCGGTCCAAGCCTGCCCCAGCGCGCCCTAGAATGAGTGCCTCAACGGATCCTGCTCCTCACACTCTGCTCAAGGAATGGCTTATGCGTCTCTCTTCGCGCCCCGCTCTTCGCCCATCACCCCTGTGGCTGGCCGTGCTCGCCACACCGCTGTTCATCGGTCAGGCGATGGCCGCCCCCGAGGTCTATCTCCATGTGGATGGCAAACCGGTAGCCGAGGCGCTGACGCTGGACAAGGGCACCGTCACCCTGACCCACAGACTGGACAAGGGGAGCCACCAGATCCGCATCAGCGATGCGGGCAACAGCTGCGGCACCAGCTTCGGGCCAACCGAGGCCAAGCCCCTTCCCTTCGGCACCGCCCAGCCCATGGACAAGTGCAGCAAGGGGACAGACTTCAATCTGAGGGTGATGCTGGCGGGGGACTACGAGTTCACCTTCAACCCCGATACCCCCAGCCTCAAGGTGTTGCGGGCAACCAAAAAGAGCGAGTTCAAACGCCAGCCTCCGGAAGAGCCCTGCATCAGCTGGGATGGCGGCCCGGTCACGACATCACTCAAGGGAGTCTGGCCCGACGGCACACGGTTGCGGGATGCCTACTCGGGGCAGGAAGCCGTGGTCAAGGGCGGCAAGATCACCCTGACACCGAGCAAGGAGAGCGGCGGCCTGCTGCTGCTCGAGCCGGTCAAGGCCGCCAAGCCTGCTCCCTTCAGCTGGGATCAGGCGAGCGTCTATTTTCTGCTGACCGACCGCTTCCACAACGGCGATCCTGCCAATGATCACAGCTTCGGTCGTCAGAAGGATGGTCAGGACGAAGTGGCCACCTGGCATGGCGGTGACTTCAAGGGGCTGACCGAGAAACTCGACTACATCAAGCAACTCGGCATCAACGCCATCTGGATCACCCCCATGGTGGAACAGGTCCACGGCTTCATCGGCGGTGGCGAACAGGGGAACTTCCCCTTCTACGCCTACCACGGCTACTGGGCGCTCGACTTCACCAAAATCGACCCCAACTACGGCGACGAAGAGAGCCTGAAAACCCTGGTGGACGAGGCCCACAAGCGCGGCATGCGGATCATCCTCGACGTGGTGATGAACCACGCAGGCTACGCCACCCTCGCCGACTTGCAGGATCTGGGGCTCACCGATCTCACCCAGAACACCGGCAAGCTGCCGAGTCGCTGGAACGAATGGCGCCCAAGCGGCGGCCTCAACTGGCATGGCTACAACCAGTTCATCGACTACCAGTCATCCCACTGGGACAAGTGGTGGGGCCCTGACTGGGTGCGCGCAGGCCTGCCCGGCTACCCGCAACCCGGCACCGACGACGTCACCGGCTCGGTGGCGGGACTGCCGGACTTCCTGACCGAATCCACCAGATCGGTGGGGCTGCCACCGCTGCTCGCTGCCAAAAAAGACACCAGGGCCAAGGCCCTGCCCAACGCCACCGTGAGCGATTACCTCATTGCCTGGCACACCGACTGGGTGCGCCGCTTCGGCATCGACGGCTTCCGTGCCGACACCGTCAAGCACCTGGAGCCCGCGGTCTGGGCCAGGCTCAAGCAGGCGGGCACCGACGCGCTCAAGGAGTGGAAGGCCGCCAACCCGGGCAAGGCCCTCGATGACCTTCCCTTCTACATGGTGGGCGAGGTGTGGGATCACGGGGTCGCCAAGGACTTCTGGTACCAGCACGGCTTCGATTCCCTGATCAACTTCGACTACCAGCGTGAATTCGCCCTGCCCCAGGCCCAGTGCATGGCGGGGGCAGAGCCCACCTATGCGAGCTACGCCAGCCGCATCAACCAGGATCCCGAGTTCAACGTGCTGAGCTACATCAGCTCCCACGACACCAAGCTCTTCTTCGGCGACTACCAGGACGTGGCGCTGCAACGGCGGGTGGCCAACAGCTTCATGCTGCTGCCGGGGGGCATCCAGATCTACTATGGCGACGAGTCCGGCCGGGGGCTGGCCAAGGATGGCGGCGTGTTCGATCAGAGTGTGCGCTCGGACATGAACTGGCAGGAGCTGGCGAGTGGCGAGAAGGCGGAGCTGGTCAAGCACTGGCAACGGCTCGGCCAGTTCCGTGCCGCCCACCCTGCCATCGCGGCGGGCAGCCACAAGAAGATTTCCGATGCCCCCTACGGCTTCGTGCGGGAGAAAGGAGAAGACAAAGTGGTCGTGGTCTTCGCGGGTCGGCAGAAATAGCGACCTGGCCTGAATAAAAAGGGGAGCCGATGGCTCCCCTTTTTTGTCTTGCCAACGCCCGCATCAATCAGACTGGCGGGCCGCCTTTGGCCACTGCAACCTCGCCCTGAGCAGGGTTTCCTGCCACAGGGGCCAGGCCAGCAAGGCCTGCTGATAGGCGCCAGCCTGACCGGGCAGCGAAATGCCATAGCTTGCCAGTCGATAGGCCATCACCGCATAGAAGGCATCCAGAATGCTCGCCTCGTCGAAATAGAAGGGCCCGCGCGCCTGGGACCAGAGGGTCTGCAACCGGGCCAGCTCGTCGATGACCTCCACTGGCGGTTCACTTTGGGTGGGCGCCCCCAGGAAGAAGGGCAGCAGGGTGCGGATCTGGCGAAAACCGGCGTGCAGCTCGGCGCACAGGCTGCGGGCCAGTGCCCGTTCGGCCTTGTCCACCGGATAAAGGTGACGCTCCGGGCAACACTCGTGGAGATATTCGGCGATGGCCAGAGAGTCGTGAATACGCAGCTCACCGTCGTCGAGCCAGGGCACCAGGCCGGCGGGGGCCGTGCGCTTGAGCCGTTGCAGCTCCTTGGCATCTTCCAGATCGAAGACCTGCTCCTGCCACGTGAGCCCGCTCATGGCCAGCACCAGCGCCGTTCTCATTGCCCAGGTGGAGCCCGTGCCCACCGTCAAAACCAGGGATCCCATCGATTGCCTCCTGCATGGGTTGTTTACTGGCCATCCCGCCGGCCCCGTGGCACGACATCCGATGACCACCTCACATTTGCGTACTGGCGGGTTTGACCCACTTGGGTAGCAGTGCTAGTTTGATTTTTCAAAACAATCAGTTAGCAACAATGTGAGCTATGGACAGCCAATTTACCATCGTCATCGCAGATGACCACCCCCTGTTTCGGGGCGCCCTCTATCAAGCGGTGCACATGGCCATCGACGACGCCAGATTGCTGGAGGCTGACTCCATCGACAGCCTGAGCCACCTGCTCGATGAACATCCCGACGTCGACCTGCTGCTGCTGGATCTCAAGATGCCGGGGGCCAACGGCTTCGAGGGGCTGGCCTATCTGCGCGGACATCACCCGGATCTCCCCATCGTCGTGGTCTCGGCCTCCGAGGATCCCGCCATCATCCAGCAGGTGCTGCGCCTGGGCGCGCTCGGCTTCATTCCCAAGTCCGTCCCCATGAAAGAGCTGGTCAGCGCCCTCAATACGGTGATCGGGGGGGACAACTGGGTGCCGGAAGGCATCTCCCTCCATCCCGAGCCCAGCGAAGGGCCCGATTTCGCCACCAAGCTGGCCAGCCTCACCCCCCAGCAATACAAGGTGCTCATCATGTTGCGGGATGGCAGCCTCAACAAACAGATCGCCTGGGAGCTCAACGTCTCCGAAGCGACCATCAAGGCCCATATCACCGCGATTTTCCGCAAACTCGGGGTCAAGAACCGCACCCAGGCAGTCATCGCTCTCCAGCAGATGGATATCAAGGACAGTTGAGCCCCTTGCCACCATCAGAGCCCATATCACTCCGCCTTCCGCAAACTTGGAGTCAAAAACCCCACCCAGGCGGTCATCGCCCTCCAGCAGATGGATATCAAGGACAGTTGAGCCCCTTGCCACCATCAGAGCCCATGTCACTCCGCCTTCCGCAAACTCGGGGTCAAGCACCGCACCCAGGCAGTCATCGCCCTGCAGAAAATGGGCATCAAGGACGACTGAGCTCGTCCCCCGCTGGCTCGGAACAAGGCAGCCACAACCGCCCCCAGCAGACTCTCTGGCCCCCGCAGCAGCCGGAAACGGCCTCCCTGCACCATTTGCGGCTCGACAGTTAGCACGGTCGTACTTTATGCTGCCAGCCCAGAGAGAGGAGAGCCGGATGAGCAAGGGACGTCTGACCCGCGACACCATTTTGCAGACTGCATTCGAGCAGGCGAGCCAGCAGGGGCTTGAGAGCCTCACCATAGGCTCCCTCGCAACGGCCTGCGAGATGTCAAAAAGCGGTCTGTTCGCCCACTTCCAGTCCCGTGACAACCTACAGATCGCCGTACTCACCCATTCCGCCCAGGTATTTCGTGAGCGGGTGATCCAGCCGGTGCGCCAACAGGGACACGCCACCCAGCAGGAGAAACTGCTCGCCCTGTTGCAGGCTTGGCTGGCCTGGAACCAGAGTTTTGCCGGCCGCTGCATGTTCCTCGATGCCTGGACCTCCGCCCAGGAGGGTGAGGTCCAGCAGGCGGCACGCGAGCTGGTCCGTTTCTGGCTCGACTACCTGGCACGCCAGGTAGTGCAGGGGCAGGCCAGAGGGGAGTGGCGCAGCGATCTCGATCCCTGGCGCGCCGTCTATCGCCTCTATGGCCTCTATCTCGGGGATCAGGTGTTCCATGCCCTGGGGCTCAGCGAGGATCCAGCCCGTCACTTCTGGCCCGAGGTGGAACAATTGCTGACCAGCTGGTGCTGACCCGACGGGCTCTTCTTTTTAAAAACCCGCAAAAAAGCACGACCGTTCGCACACAAAAAACACAGGATGACCATGAGCAGCAAGATCTATTTCAACACACGCCGCTTCAGCCCGAGCAAGTTGCTGCTGGGCCTCGGCACCCGCCTGCATCACGTGCTCGCGCCCACCCACGCCAAGCGCACCGCCAGCAAGCTGCTGCTCACCCCGCAGCGGGCGACCCGGGACGTCGAAGCCCCGGCCGGCCTGGTCGAGCAGGCCATCCACACCAGTGAAGGGACCCTGATGAGCTACCGGCTCGGGCAGGGGCCGGTCTGGCTGCTGATGCACGGCTGGTCAGGCAGTGCCAGCCAGTTCTATCCGCTGATGAGCCACATCGCCGCCCAGGGCTATACGGCGCTCGCCTACGATCACCCCGCCCACGGCCGGAGCGAAGGGAACAGGGGTCACCTGCCCCGCTTCGTGCGCGCTTTCGACGAGATCCTCGAGCGGGTCGGCCCCGTCCAGGGCGTCATCACCCACAGCATGGGGGGCGCCGTCACCCTCAGCAGCCGTCACCCTGCCATGGATGCGCTGCCGCTGCTGCTCATCTCCCCGGTGCTCGACTACGTGCCCCAGCTCTACGGCATGGTGGCGCGCTCCGGCTACTCCATCCGGCTGTTCGATGCGGTGGTCAAGGAGATAGAACACGAATACCAGCACCCGCTCAGCACGGTTGACCCCCTTGGCCGGCTCGCCCGGCGCAGCGGCGCCGCCCTCATCGTGCACGATGAGGAAGACCGCTTCGCTCCCCATGGCGACTCCCTGCGCGCGGCCCAGGATGGCAGAACCCGACTGGTGAGCACCCGGGGGCTCGGCCATGGCCGTATTCTGGCAAGCCCTCCAGCCTTCGCCGCCTTCGATCAACTGAGCCAGACACCCTTGGCAAACTGAAAATGAAACGGGCCGCAAAAATTGAGCGTGCGGCCCATTTTTATCCGGTATACAACGTCTTATAGTTGAATTGCGCGGTGGCAACCCGCCCTGGCGATCACGATAAGGCGCACCCTCATGGCCAGACCCAATACTGCTCTTCTGCTGACTGGTGGTGGTGCCCGCGCCGCCTATCAGGTCGGCGCACTCAAGGCGGTGGCCGAACTCTACCCCCGCAACATCGGCATCCCCTTCCCCATTTTGTGCGGCACCTCGGCGGGGGCTCTCAACATCACGGCGCTGGCGTGCTACGCCTCCTGTTTCCATCTGGGGGTGCGCAAGCTGGAGTGGGTCTGGCGACGTTTCGAGACCCACCACATCTTCGACTTCCACCCCTGCCAACTGCTGTGGCGCACCCTCTATCAGGGCTCGGCCGGCCTCATCACCCCCCAGAGCAACCGCGCCTTTCACCTGTTTGACAACGCCCCCCTGCGCCGTCTGCTGGATCAGCTCATCGACTATCACCGCATCGATGACAACATCCTCTACGGCAGCCTGGAGGCCATCGCCATCACGGCCTCCGACTACGATGACGGCCTCTCCACTACCTTCTTCCAGGGGCGGGCCGAACATCAGCCCTGGGAGCGCGCCAGACGACGTGGCCTGCGTACCCTGCTCACCTCGGATCATCTGCTGGCCTCGTCGGCGCTGCCCTTTGTCTTTCCCGCCACCCCCATCGGCGATCGCGTCTACGGGGATGGCTCCATCCACCAGCTGAGCCCGCTCAGTCCCGCCATCCACCTGGGGGCGGAGCGGATCCTGCTGGTGACCCTGGACTCCCCTCACAGGGAGAACCCGACTCCCCGCCAGGGGCACCTGACCAGCTCCAACATCGCGAGCCATCTGCTCAACACCGTCTTCTCCGACACCCTCAATTCGGATCTGGAGCGGCTCGGGCGCATCAACCAGACCCTTTCCCTCATTCCGGCACGGGAGCGCAGTCGGCTGAAACTGCGCCAGGTGGAGACCTGCGTGATCCGCCCCAGCCAGGATCTCGACCTCATCGCCCTCGAATACCTCCCACGGTTGCCGACCCAGCTGCGCCGTCTGCTGCGAGTGCTCGGGGTCAACGGCGAAGAGAGCAGCAGCCTGGCCAGCTTCCTGATGTTTGACCCCGGCTATTGCCAGCGGCTCATCAAGCTGGGATACCAGGACGCGCTGGATCACCGCCAACGCATCGAGGCCTTCCTCGACCTGCCGGGCAGCGGGAGGCAGCAGCAGTTTCGCGAAGAGGCCTGAGGGGCCTTATCCCATGGCAAGGAGATCCTAGCGTCCCTCCAGCAGGCGCTGCTCGGCCTGTTCCATGGCCACGGCCGTGCCGAAAAGTACCAGGGTATCTCCCGCCGCCAGCACCAGCTCGCGCCTGGGATCCAGGCTGCGCTCCCCGCGATGAATCGCCTTGATGCGCACCTCTCCCAGGGCGAGATCCCGTACCCTGTGTCCCACCGCCCAGGCCTGGTCGTGCAGCAGCACGGGATGCAGCCGCTCGAGCAGTTGATCCGTCTCCAGATTGCCCGCACTCTTGCCGCCCCAGTAGAAACCGTGCAGAAAGCGATACTGGCTGCTGCGCTCGTGCTCCATGCGCCGGATCACCCGGCCGATGGGAATGTCGCAGTTGAGCAGCAGGTGGGAGACCAGCATCAGGGCTCCCTCCTGGGATTCGGGGATCACCTCGAAGGCGCCGGCCTGCTTGTAGTGTTCGAGGAAACTGTCATCCCGGGTACGCACCAGCACCTTGATCTCCCCCGCCAGCTCCCGGATCAGCATCAGCATGGCATCGACTCGCTTGCGATCGTCGAAGGTGATGATCACCAGCCGCGCCCGCAGCAGACCGGCCGCCAGCAGGATGTCGCGCCGACTGGCATCGCCGAACGCCACCTGTTCCCCCGCCAGCTTGGCCTCGCTCACCCGCTCGGGATCGAGATCCAGGGCCAGGAAGGGGATCTCTTCGAGCTTGAGAAAGCGGGCACAGGTTTGGCCGGTGCGTCCGAACCCGGCGATGATGACGTGCTGGTGTTTGCTCAGGCCCGACTGAGCCACCTCGGCGCGAGAGAGCAGGGCACTGTCGGTGAGGGAGTGGGCAAGCCCCAGCGCCCGCAACACCAGCCAGGGGGTGAGGGCGATGGAGATGACACCGATGCCGATGAGCAGAGAGACCAGCTGGTGATCCAGCAAGCCGTGATGACTCGCCAGCGCCAGCAGCACAAAACCGAACTCCCCGACCTGGCTCAACATGATGCCGGCGGCCATGGCGTCGCGCTTGCGCTCCCCCATCAGGCGGCCCGCCAGCAATATGAGCAGCGACTTGCACAGGATGAGCCCCGTCACACAGGCCAGCACCTGCCACCAGGCGTCCGCCACCAGCGCCCAGTCCATGGTCATGCCGATGGTAATGAAGAAGAGCCCCATCAACACGTCGCGAAACGGCTTGATGTCCACCTCGAGCTGATGACGATAGTGGGACTCCCCCAGCATCATGCCCGCCAGAAAGGCACCGAGCGCCATGGAGAGTCCCATCCACTGGGTCAGGGAGGCCGCCAGCAATGCCACCAGCAGGGCACTCAGTACGAAGAGTTCATCTGAACGTGCGCGCGCCACCTCGAAAAACAGCATGGGCAGCAGCCACTTCCCCACCGCCAGCAGCACGAAGAGCGCAAACAACCCCTTGAGGGAGGCCCAGGCGACCTCCGCCAGCAGGGCGCTGCCCTGCACCTCGGGCTGGGCCAGGATGGGGATCATCACCAGCAGGGGCACCACGGCAAGATCCTGGAACAGCAGCACGCTCACCCCGAGCTGGGCTCGCCGGGTATGGAGCTGCTTGAGCTCTCCGAGCTGCTTGATCACCACGGCGGTGGAGGAGAGCGCCAGGGTGCCTGACACCACCAGCGCCTGGGCCAGACTCAGCCCCCACCACCAGCCGAGCCCGAAAAACAGCAGTGAGGTGAGCAGCACCTGCAGGCTGCCGACCCCCAGCACCAGCTTGCGCATGGCGAGCAGACGCGGCAGGGAGAACTCGAGCCCGAGGGAGAACATCAGGAACACGATGCCAAGCTCCCCTATGGTCTGCATCATGGCCTGACCCGTGACGATGGCCACGCCATGGGGGCCGAGCAGCATGCCGGCAAACAGATAGGCAAGGATCACCGGCTGGCCGAGGCGCCGGAAAATGGCCACCAGCACAACGGCGAAGATCAGCAGGATCAACACATCGGCGTACACCCATCCCTCTCCTTCATCTGCCCGGCACCCTCTTCCCTGCAAGCACAGCGCCCGCTCCCCATATGGCACACCACTCGCTCAGCGGCAGGGATTTCCCCTCCCGTTTCATCCCGTTAAGCCTAGCCAGCCCCCTTGTTTTTCATCGGACATATTTTAGGCACAGGGCTTGCAAGAGCCTGCGCAATGAATGGAGAGGTGTAAGGGCTGTAACGTGGAAAACACATCGTCATTGAACGGCTTCGGACATGGCATAGAGCAGTGGGTACAGCAGATGGAGCGGCTTGCGCCCTTGACCGGGCAGGACCGCTATCAGCAGATAGAGCAGTTGCTGGGGCAACGGGATCTTGACGCCCTGCTGGCAATCTTTGCCGAGCGGGTGGCAAACATTGTCCGGATCCACTCGCTCCAGTTCGACTCTGGCCAGCCCCATCCCCTCATCTCGCACCCGCCCCAGGCCAGGCTGACCCTGCATGCCTATCGCTTCGAGCTGCGGGGACGACACGAGCAGTTGCTCGGCCAGTTGCACTACGAGCTGGAGCACCCCCTGAGCGACGGCCAGAGGCGGTTGCTTGAGCAATATCATCAGCTGTTCAGTCTCACCCTGCCCCTCTATCTGCGGCTGGATCGGCTGGAACAGCAGGTGCGGCTCGACCACCTGACCGGGCTTGGCAATCGCGCCTACTTCGATGAGGCCATCGGCCGGGCGGTGGAGCAACACAGCCGGGAACCCCACGGCCTGGTGTTGGTGCTGCTGGATCTCGACAGATTCAAGCAGGTCAATGACACCTGGGGCCACCCGGTGGGCGACCTGGTGCTAAGCCGCTTCGCCCAGTTGCTGCAGGGGTGCATTCGCGGGACGGATCAGGCGTTTCGCCTCGGCGGGGACGAGTTTGCCCTGCTGCTGCAACCCGCGGACCCCGAGGCCTGGCGCCCGGTCTGGCTGCGGTTGCAACATGTGCTCCACAGCCACAAGGAGCTCAGCGCCTTCTCGGTGGGGTGCAGCCTGGGAGCCGCCAGCTGGCAGTCGGGCATGGATGTGCAGCGCCTCTACGAGACGGCCGATACCCATCTCTACGCCCGCAAGAAAGCCGGGGGCTCCGGCCTGCCCGAATAGGGCATCACCCTTTCGCCTCCCGGCCCCCTGTCACTCTGCGATGTCAATCCGCATCCGGGATGACGGGGGGCCGCCACTCCCACGCCACCCCCTTTTCTGGCGCCAGAAATCCGTCGCAGACAAAGAGCCCGGCCACCAGTGCCACCTGTTCACCGTAGTAGAGGATGGGAATGCGCCCCCGCTGCCAGGAGGGCACCCCGTACTCTTGCAGCAGCTTCTTGAGCCGCCGGCTGCCCACCCGCCCCACCGGTTTCAGCATGACGCCGGGGGCGACCTGAAAACGCACCGAGAGCGGCTCGTCCCCCTTCGGTGTCCGCAACCCTTCGCCATCCGTTCTCCAGAGCCTGAACTGCCCAAGCCCGTCCGGCAGGGTGAGCGTCTCTTCCATCCGGATGGGCAGCACCTCCTCGCGGGGGGCGAGATCCGGCGCCACCAGGTAGAGGCGCCCCTGATAGCGGCGGCACGCCAACCCTTGCAGGCTCAGCCTGGGGTTGGCGTCATCGCGCGCCAGCGCCACCTCCTGCCACAGCAGGCCCAGCAGCTCGCGGGAGGGCATCTCTCCCCCCTGGCGGCGGATCCAGTGGCGCAGCAGGTTGTTACGCCGCACGGGGGAGAGGGAGAGGAGTCCGTCAATGCGCAGCCCTTCTCCCTCACCCACCGCCTGCCAGTCCGCCTCGGCCAGCTCGCCGATGAGCGCCTCCTGCTCGGCGCACAGGGCCATGGTGCGCGCCGTCGTCCGGGCCATGGCGGGCCAGCGGTCCTTGAGCAGGGGGATGATCTGCTGGCGCAGGAAGTTGCGGTCATAGCTCGGGTCCTCGTTGCTCTCATCCTCAACCCAGCCATAAGGAAGTGACTGCGCGGCTTGCGCCAGCTCGGCCCGGCTCATGTCGAGCAAGGGGCGCAACAGATGGCCTGCGGCAAAAGGCTGGCTCGCCACCATGCCCGCCAGCCCGCGCAGACCGGCCCCCCGCTTGAGCGCCAGCAGCAGGGTCTCCAGCTGATCGTCCTGATGGTGAGCGGTGAGCAGCCACTCCCCTTCCCCCAGGTGGGCGGCGAGTCGCTCATAACGCGCCGCCCGCGCCTGGGCCTCCAGGCTCTCCCCGTTGCCCCGACAGAGCTGCACCCGCTCCACGATGAGGGGCACCGCCAGTTGCCGGCACACCCCTTCGCAGTGAGCCACCCAGTCGTCGGCATGTGGGCTCAGGCCGTGATGAACGTGCAGGGCGTTCAGGGCGAGGCCGTGGGCGCGGGCAAAACGGGCCGCCAGCACCAGCAAGACGGTGGAGTCGAGCCCGCCGCTGAAAGCCACCAGCAGACCGCGGGAACCTTCCGGCGCGGGCAGGGTCTGACAAAAACGAGAATAAATACGAGAAATCATAGGCTTCCCCAATACGACCAGGCCGATCTTAGCAGAGTCGGGCTTATCAAGCGCTAACCCGGCTGCTAGAGTGAATCGCTCCCTGCGTGGGCAAGGAAGCCATATAACCCGAATTGGAATAAAACCATAATGAACAACAAGAAACACATCCTGGCCACCCTCGTCGGGCTGGCCCTGCTGGCCGGTTGCAGTCAGGCACCGAGCCAACCGGACAAACACTCCGGCCTTGCGCTGGCCAACATGGACACCAGCGTCAAGCCTGGTGACGACTTCTTCCGCTACGTGAACGGCCACTGGCTCGCCACGGCCAAGATCCCCGATGACCGGCCCGCCGACGGCGCCTTCTACCTGCTGCGGGACAAATCCCTGGCGGACGTGCGGGTGCTGGTGGAGGGGCTGGATGGCAAAGCCGCCGCCGGTACCCCGGCCCAGCAGATCAACGACCTCTACCAGAGCTATCTGGATCAGGCCGCCCGCAACGCCAAGGGCACCACGCCCCTGCTGCCGATGCTGAGCGAGATAGAGCAGATCAGCACACCGCAGGATCTCGCCCGCGCCTTCGCCAAGAGCGCCCGCACCGGTGGCGGCTCCCCCTTCGGTTTCTGGATAGACGCCGACGCCAAGGCCCCTGACAGCTATGCCGTCTACCTCTACCAGGCCGGCCTCGGCCTGCCGGATCGGGACTACTACCTCAAGCGCGACCCCAACAGCCAGGCGCTGCTGCACAAGTACGAGCAGCACATCGCCGCCATGCTGAGCCGCTTCGGTGAGACGGATGCCCAGGCCAAGGCGAAACGCATCCTGGCCCTCGAGACCAGGCTCGCCCAGATCCAGTGGGACAACGTGGCCCTGCGAGACAGAGAGAAGAACTACAACAAGGGACCGGTGAGCGAGCTGGGGCGCCTCGCCCCCGCCATCGACTGGGACGCCTACCTGGCCCAGGCTGGCCTTGCGGGGCAGCAGAGCCTGGTCATCGGCCAGCCCACCTACCTCTCGGCTCTGAACGAGGTGATGCAGCAGACTCCGGTCGCTGACTGGCAGGCCTACCTCAAGTGGCAGCTCATCACCGATTACGCCCCCTACCTCGACAGCCAGACCGATGCCCAGAATTTTGCCTTCTTCGGCACCGCTCTTAGCGGCACGCCCAAGCAGCGCGCCCCCTGGGAGCGGGCCCTCGGGGTACTGGACAACAATCTTGGGGAGGCGGTGGGCAAGCTCTATGTCGAGCGCTACTTCCCGCCAGCGGCCAAGGCCCGTATGGAGCAGCTGGTGGAGAACCTGCGCACCGCCTACGGCCAGAGCATCCAGGAGCTGGACTGGATGTCCCCGGCCACCAAGACACAGGCCCTCGAGAAGCTCGCCAAGTTCAGACCCAAGATCGGCTACCCGGACAAGTGGAAGGACTACAGCGCCATCACCATTCGCCCCGACGATCTGGTGGGCAACCTGCAGCGGGCCCGCGCCTTCGAATACGCCGACAACCTGGCGCGCCTCGGCAAGCCGGTCGATCGGGACGAGTGGCACATGTCACCCCAGACGGTGAACGCCTACTACAACCCGAGCAACAACGAGATCGTCTTCCCGGCCGCCATTTTGCAGCCCCCCTTCTTCGACATGACGGCGGACGATGCGGTCAACTACGGCGCCATCGGCGGGGTGATCGGCCATGAGATGGGCCACGGTTTTGATGATCAGGGGGCCAAATCCGACGGTGACGGCGTGATGCGCGACTGGTGGACGCCGGCGGATCTCAAGGAGTTTCGCTTCCGCACCAGCCGGCTGGTGGCCCAGTACAACCGCTTCGAGCCCATCAAGGGCCAGTACGTCAACGGCCAGTTTACCCTGGGGGAGAACATCGGCGATCTCGGCGGCCTCACCATCGCCCACAAGGCCTACCTGCTCTCCCTGGATGGCAAGGAGGCCCCGGTGCTGGACGGTTTTACCGGCGAGCAGCGCTTCTTCCTCGGCTGGGCCCAGGTGTGGAAGGGCATGTATCGCCCCGAGCTGATGCAGATGCTGCTCGCCTCGGATCCCCACTCGCCGCCGGAATACCGGGTCAACGGCGTGGTACCGAACATCCCCGCCTTCTACGAGGCGTTCAAGATCCAGCCCGGCGACAAGCTCTATCTGGACCCGGCCAAACGGGTCAAGATATGGTGATGACAACCCGGGCAGGGGGCGGTCGACCAGCGGCCCCCTGCCCGCTTCCGACGTGGCAGGGAAGCGTCCCCTGCCCGTCACAGACACACAAGCAGCAACAAGGGTCCTCTCCATGAAAGTCTTATTCCTTACTCTCGGCCTGCTCACCCTTCCCCTCGCCAGCCAGGCGGCGGATGGCTTCTTCAAACAGCTGACACTTCCCTCCGGCCAGGTGGTGACCGTCAGCGAAGGGCGCGCCGAGCCCGCCTCCACCGGCAGCTACGACGTGCGCCTCTACTCCGGTGCCAACCCGCAGTTTCCGCTGGATCAGTTCATCGACGGCAAGGTGCTGCCGCGCGATGGCAGTATCAAGGAGATCAAGCTGCTGGATCTCAACGGCGACAAGCAGCCTGAAGTCATCGTCGTGGTGGAGAGCGCCGGCAGCGGCAGCTACCTGAGCGCCGACGCCCTCACCATCAATCCCCAGGAGGGGCTGGAGAGCTTCAACCACGTGGAGGGGCTGGCCCCCAGTGACGATGTGATTGAGGCCCTCAAGACCCCCCGCGACTGACCCCCCACGCCCCGTATCACGGGGCGTTTTTTTACCCCGCGCCTCCCGATGCGGTGCCCACGGCCCCCCACAGGGCGGATGGACGACTGTTTTTTTCTGTGCCTATAATCGCCGCACCGTGCCATAACGAAACACAAGGAGGTAAAAAATGGTTATCCAAGCGTGTCCGATGTTCTCGGCTCGCCTGTTCGGCACATTCAAGTGCTCTTGCCTGCATACCATCGCGCTGCGATAGCGGGTTCGAGCAAAGCCGACTCCCTTCCATACCGAGACCTTTCTCGACTCTGCCGTTGTCGCCAGCGCTCCTGATGACAGGGATATCCTATCCCGCGATTTAAGAGAGCAAGAGCATGACAACCCTGATGAGTACCTATTCCCTGCAGATGAGTGCGGGGCACCTTCCCTTATTTGACCATCTCGAACTCGGCATTCGCGCAGGCGACCGACTCGGCCTGATTGGCGCCAACGGCTGCGGCAAGAGCACATTGCTCGCGCTGCTGGCGGGCGAGCGCACGCCCCAGGCCGGCCGGATCGTGCAGGCCGCCGCCTGCCGCTGCGAGTTCGTGGCCCAGCAACTGCCCGCCGGGCTTTCCACCCTCAGCACCCGCGCCGTGCTGCTGGATGCCCTGGGCAACGACCCCGCCGCCGAATGGCAGGTGGACAAGCTGCTGGCCGAACTGCAGCTGGAGGCCCAGGCCACGTTGCCGGTCAGTGCACTGAGCGGTGGCCAGCACAGCCGGCTGCAGATAGGGCGCGCCCTGCTGCGCCAACCCAACCTGCTGCTGCTCGATGAGCCCAGCAACCACCTGGACTTGCCCGCCCTGCTCTGGCTCGAGCAGTTTCTGCTGGGCTGGCGCGGCGCCTTCGTGCTGGTTTCCCACGACGCTCGCCTGCTGGACCGCGTCACGGATCAGACCCTGATCCTGCGAGATGGCCAGTTGCACCGCTTCGCCCTGCCCTGCAGCCAGGCCAGGGCGGCGCTGGCTGCCGAGGATGAGCAGGCCCGCCTGCGCCGGGCGGATGAGCAAAAGGAGATAGACCGCCTGAGCGCCAGCAGCAAGCGCCTCGCCATCTGGGGGCGGGAGCATGACAACGAGAAGCTGGTGCGCCAGGCCAAGTCCATGGAAAAGCGCATCGCCCGCCTGCAGGAGGAGCAGAGCCAGGTGGCGGCGCTGGCCCCCTGGCGGCTCGAGCTGCGCGGAGTGAGCCTGCCTGCCGACACCCTGCTGCGACTGGAGGCCCTCGACGTATCGCCGGCATCGGCACTGCCGCCGCTGCTGCGTGCCGAGGGGCTCTGGCTGCGAGCGGGGGACAGGGTTGCCCTGCTCGGTGCCAACGGCACCGGCAAGTCCTCCCTGCTGCGCCAGTGCTGGCGCGAACTGACTGACCTGAGTCCGCAGGCGGGCTGGTACTGCCACCCCGGCGCCAGCATCGCCTATTACGATCAGTCCCTGCAGCAGCTGGCTGACGACGCCACCCTGAGCGACGCGCTGTACCCCCTGGCCCCTCTGCCTGAGGTGACGCGGCGACAGGCGCTGATCCGGGCGGGCTTCCCCTATGCCCGCCACGGCCAGCAGGTGCACACCCTGAGCGGGGGCGAGCGGGCACGGCTGCTGTTTCTCGCCCTGTCCCTCGGCAGCCACCATATGCTCTGGCTCGACGAACCCACCAACCACCTGGATCTGGCGGGCAAGGAGGAGCTGGCCGAGGCGATTGCCGCCTTCCCGGGGGGCGTGCTGCTGGTCTCCCACGACCGGGAGCTGATCGAGCGCAGTTGCAACCGCTTCTGGCTGATACAGGACGGGCGCATCCAGGAGGCTCACAGTGCCGAGCGGGCCTATGCCGAGCTGCTGGGCGATGCCCCCTTGCCGCAGGCGGGCAGCCCGGCTCGATCAGGTGACCCGCAGACCGCGGCCGCCACGGGGGATGACGAAGAGGCGCTGCTGGCGCGCTGGTATGAGCTCGATGCCCTGCTCGCCGCCGATCTGGCCCGCAAGCCCAGGCACCAGACCCCGCGCCTGCAGCAGCAGTGGCGTGACGAGCTGGCGCGCCTTGCCGAGCGGCTCGGGTTTGCCTGACGCCAGCCCGGATCATCCATCTCTTGTTACGCAACACACGCGGCCAGCCACGGCTGGCCGCAAGGAGTCATCATGACATCAGCACCACCCCACATCAGGCTGGATCCCGTCACCGACACCGACCTGCCTCACATCTATCGCGGCCTCTCCGATCCCCGGGTCGTCGCCTACTACGGCGTCAGCTACGACAGCCTGGCGGCATGCCGGGCACAGATGGATTGGTATGCCGAGCTGACCCGTACCGGCCGTGGCGCCTGGCACCTCATTCGCGACCGGCACACGGGCGAGCCGCTGGGGGCCATCGGCTACAACGATGCCGACCCGACTCACCGGTGTGCCGAGCTGGGCTACTGGCTCTATCCCGAACACTGGGGCAAGGGGGTGATGAGCGCGGCGCTGCAACTCTGGCTGCCGCTCACTTACCGCACCACCGACCTGCACCGGCTGCTGGCGGTGGTGGAGGAGCCCAACCACCCCTCCGCCCGCCTGCTGGAGCGGGCCGGTTTTCATTACGAGGGCACGGCGCGGGAGTGCGAGCGCAAGGGGGATGGCTTCATCTCCCTGCGCCACTACGCCATCTTGCGCAGCGACCTGCCCGCCAGCCTGTGACCCGCAACAACAAGCCCCGCACTGCGGGGCTTTTTTTCGGGAGTTACTTGATGGCGCAGACACCCTCATCGGACGCCGAGCGGCGGCGTCTGCGCCGCCACAGGGAGAAGCCGCCATACCCCAGGCTCAGCACGACGGCATAGAGCACCTGGGTGGCGAGGGCCAGCAGCACCAGGGCACAGAGCAGCACGCTGAGGCCCGCCAGCCCCTTGCCGGTCCCCGACAACAAGCGCCAGCCGGCCGCCATGCAGAGCAGGTAGACCAGCACGAAGTTGCCGTTGGCGTAGCGGATCAACGCATCGAGGGGCAGACGTAGCCAGAGGATCAGGGTGATGGAGACGAAACAGATGGCGAGCACCCAGGCAAGGGCATGCAGGGGAGCGCCCCGGGCCGAGAGGCGAGAGAGGGAGACCGGCAGTTTGCCCTCCCGCGCCATGCTCCAGATAAGGCGCGCAAAACCTTGCAGGTAGATGTTGATGCTGGCGAAGCAGGAGAGATAGCCCAGCACCGCCACCAGCCACTTGGCGGTGGGGCCGAACAACAGGGAGAGCAGGGCCGGAATGGCGGTGGCATTGGTCGCCTCGTCCCCGTAGAGGTCATATTTGAGCACCACCAGCGAGTGCACCCAGTAGATGAGCCCCGCCAGCAGCACGCCCCCCAGCAGGGCAAGGGGGTAGTCCCGCTCTGGCCGCTTGAACTCCTCCCCCATGTGGGCGAAGGCCTCGAGCCCCACGAAACACCAGAACATCACCGCCAGCGCCGAGCCCATGGCGGGCCATTCGCTCGCCGTTGGCAGAGGCTGGGCGGCATCGCGCCAGCTGAGATCCCCCTTGACCCAGATAAGCAGGGTGAGCCCCAGAATGGCCAGGGCGATCAGCAGTTGCAGGTTGCCGGAGGAGCGCGCTCCCCGCAGCCCCAGCAGAAAGACCCCGAGCAGGGTGAGCAGCTGGATGCCCCAGAGGGTCCACTCCCCCATGTCGAACAGGGCGTGCCAGAAACCGGCGGCGATGGTGAGGGCGGCAGGCAGGCCCACCGGCAGCACCGCCAGAAACAGGAAAGCGGAGAAGCGCTCGGCGCCGTTGCCAAAGGCGAGGCCAATCAGATGGGGCGCGCCACCCGCGTGGGGATAACGCCGCCCGAGGCGGGCGAAGGTAAAGGCGATGGGCAGCACCAGGGCAATCAGCAGCAACCAGGCCCACAGCGACGCCCCTCCCGCCAGCGAGGCGGCGGTGGCCGGTACCACGAAGATCCCGGTACCGAGCAGGGAGGTGGCGAGCAGCCCCATCCCCTGCCAGAGCCCGAGATCCTTTTTCAACCCAGACATATCCTGTTGTCCCGTCTAGAAAAACATCCCGCCATGTTAGGCCGCCACCACCGCTTTGTTAAGCATTTGTGCCCATAAAAAAACCGCCCCGGGGGGCGGCTTTCTCACAGGGATGAACGCTGTCATCAGGCAATCAGCTTGTAGATGATGCCGGACATGGCGATGAGGCCGATGAGGGTGACGAAGCCGTTGCTGAGGTTGCCGGCATATTTGCGCATGGCCGGCACCTTGGCGATGGCGTACATCGGCATCAGGAAGAGCAGCATGGCGATGATGGGGCCGCCCAGATCTTCAATCATGCCGAGGATGCTCGGGTTGATGGTGGCCACGGCCCAGGTGGTCAGGATCATGAAGACCGCGGTCACCTTGTTCAGCTGCTTGACGTCGACGTTCTTGCCCTTCTCGCGCAGGGACTTGGCCATCAGGCCGTTCATGCCCTCTTGCGCACCCAGGTAGTGACCCAGGAAGGACTTGCTGATGGCAACCATGGCGATGAGCGGTGCCACGGTGGCGATCACCGGGTTGTCGAAGTGGTTGGCCAGGTAGGAGAGGATGGAGATGTTCTGCTCCTTGGCCGCCGCCAGGTCAGCCGGGGAGAGGCTCAGCACGCAGCTGAACACGAAGAACATTACCGTCATCACCATCATGACGTGGGCGCCCAGCAGGATGTTGCTGCACTTCTTCTCGGCGTTGGCGCCGTAGCGGCCTTTGTTGTCCACCGCGAAGGAGGAGATGATCGGGGAGTGGTTGAAGGAGAACACCATCACCGGGATGGCCAGCCACAGGGTCTTGATGAAGTCGCCGTTGAAGGCCTCACCCAGCGCAGGGGCTTCGGTGATGATGGCACCGTTCCAGTGCGGGATCAGGTAGAGCGCCAGGCCCATCAGGGTGACCACGAACGGGAAGACCAGCACGCTCATCGCCTTGACGATGACCTGGCCGCCCAGGCGAACGATCGCCATCAGACCCAGGATCAGCACCAGGGAGAGGATGGCACGGGGAGGTGCCGTCATGCCCAGCTGGTGCACCATCAGGCTCTCGACGGTGTTGGTAATGGCCACGGAGTACATCAGCAGGATGGGGTAGATGGCGAAGAAGTAGAGCAGGGTGATGAACTTGCCTGCGGTCTTGCCGAAGTGCTCTTCCACCACCTCGGTGATGTCGCCGTCACGGGTGGAGCCGGACAGCACGAAGCGGGTCAGGCCACGGTGGGCGAAGAAGGTCAGCGGCAGGGCCAGGATCAGCATGGCGACCAGCGGCCACAGGCCACCGACACCGGCATTGATCGGCAGGAAGAGGACACCGGCGCCGATGGCGGTACCGTACAGACCCAGCATCCAGACCACGTCGGCCTTGTTGATGCCACGGGAGGAGGCTTTGCTCAAGCTGCCTTCAACTGCAATGTTCATGTCAGACATAGGGGTGTTCCTGTCATCAAGGAAAGTGGGATCTTAACTTGTCAGTGGGCCTGGGCCCGGTTCCTTTCCCTGGAACTCCAGCTATTCGTCCTGTTTGTTCCTCCGCCCCGGCCATCCGGCCGCCACTCCCTGTGGCAACCTGATTGCAACAAACACGGGCGGGGAGTCGTAATACAGAGGGGATCGTGCTCGCTCGTTAACAACGGGATAACGCTCACCTCATCCGATGAGATGACTCTAGTTAAAAGGCCCTATTAATCACAGCGTTTTTTTGAATTAATCAACCAAAGTTTGATTGGAATCGCCTTTCCGTCGCTTCAGATCACACTTGAATCGCCATATTGCGATTTTTTTTTAACATATAAACTTTTTGATGTGATCCACCTCACCCTTGAAACGCGCAACAATTTTGTCACAATCCCCTCATTGCCCCCCGATTGTCTCCCGTCGCCCCATGGCGTACCCTTTGTGTCCGCCCCTTTTCTGCGTACCGACCATGACCCTCTCCCGCACCGATCTCGCCGAGCTGGCCGTGTTTGCCGCCGTCGCCCGTCACCGCAGTTTCAGCAAGGCCGCCCTCGAGCTCGGGGTCTCCGCCTCGGCCCTGAGTCATGCCCTCAAAGGGCTGGAGAGTCGCCTGGCCGTCAGGCTGCTCAATCGCAGCACCCGGGCCGTGGTGCCGACCGAGGCGGGCGAACGGCTGCTGGCCCAGGTACTGCCGACCCTGGGGCAACTGGAGACGGCACTGGCGGAGCTGACGCGCCACGCGGGCGAACCCGTGGGCAGGCTCAGGCTCTGTGCCCCCCGAGCCGCCATCCAGGAGGTGCTGGCCCCGGTGCTCATCGACTATCTGGTGCGCTACCCGCGCATGCAGGTGGAGGTGGAGGAGCTGGAGCTGATGCCCCGCCTCATCGAGGATGGCTACGACGCCGCCCTCTTCTACGGCGACCTGCTGCCCCAGGAGATGATCTCGGTTCCCCTGGGCCCGCAGCAGCGCTATCTGGTGGTGGGCTCCCCCGACTATCTGGCACGGCGTGGCACCCCTCGCCACCCCTCGGATCTGCGCCAGCACGACTGCATCGGCTACCGGCTCACGCCCCATCACCACTATCGCTGGGCCTTTGCCGCCGAGGGGGAACTGCTTGAGATCGAAGTGACGGGCCCGCTCACCACCAGCACGCCCGCGCTCTACCTGGGGGCGGCCGAGGCGGGGCTCGGGCTCGCCTACTGCCACGAGGGGGAGGTGTTCGACGCCCTGGCATCGGGGCGGCTGGTGAGCGTGCTGGATGACTGGAGCCCCAGCTTTGCCGGGTTCAACCTCTTCTATCCGGGCCGGCACCAGCTGGGGCAAGGGCTGCGAGCCCTGATCGACATGCTGAAGGAGTATCACAGGATCCGTTGATTGATGAGCTTTATTCAGCAATTCATCAAATGAAAGCCTGATTATCAATTAAACCATAAGAAACTAGACTGTCTGCTCGATTCCGGCCCTTTTCCCGAGTACAGATATGTCCGCCTACTTCCGCCTGCGTCAACGGGCCATGGCCCGCCGTTTCTGGGGCTATGCCCTCCCCTCCGTCATGGCCATGCTGGTCTCCGGAGCCTACTACCTGGTGGACGGCATCTTCGTCGGCCACTACGTGGGGGCCGCCGGCCTTGCCGGCATCAACCTGGTCTATCCGGTCATCATGGTGCTCATCGGCCTCGCCGCCATGATCGCCATGGGGGCCGCCACCGCCATCTCCTTCCAGCAGGGCGCCAGGAACCTCGCTCTGGCCCGCCAGGCTCTGGTCAGCGCCCTCTGGCTGCTGCTGATCCTGGGCACGGTAGCGCCGCTGCTGCTGCACCACTGGCACACCGATATCCTGCAGGCCCTGGGAATGGCCCCCGGCACCGACACCTGGCAGCAGGCCAGCGACTACCTCACCTGGATTGGCGGTGGCACCCTGCTGCTCGCCAGCAACCTGGCGGTGCCCTACCTGCTTCGCAACGACGGCCGCCCTCGCCTCGCCATGGTACTGGTGAGCGGCGGCGCCCTCCTCAACATCCTGCTCAACTACATCATGGTGGGCCGGCTCGGGCTCGGCCTCACCGGCACGGCCCAGGCCACCCTCCTCTCGGAGGCCATGGTCAGCCTGCTCGGCCTGGGGTACTTCTTCACCCGCCACGCCCGGTTGCGGCTGACCTGGCGCCAGCTGGTGCCACGCTTCCCGGCCATGCCCGGCCTGCTCTTCACCGGGCTGCCGAGCCTCATCGCCCAGTTCAACCTGGGGCTGCTGTTGCAGCTGCACAACAGCCAGCTGATGGTGCACGGTACGGTCAAGGATCTGGCGGGCTTCACCGTGGCGGGATACACGGAGGCAGTCTTCATCGTCATCCTGCAGGGACTGGCGTTTGGCATCCAGCCCCTGGTGAGCCAGGCAGCCGGGGCCGGCCGCCATCGCGACCTCCAGTTCCTGATGGCGATGGGGCTCAAGATCACCCTGGTCTATGGCCTGGGGGTCTGGCTGATTGTCCAGCTGCTGCCGCAGCCGGTCGCCATGCTCTACACCGGGGATCAGGACGCAGAGCTGCTCGCCGCCGCCATCAGCAGCCTGACCCTCAACCTCGCTGCCCTGCCCCTGGAGGGAATCGTCATGTTCGGCATCGTGCTGTTGCAGGCCATGGCCCGCACCCGCCAGGCCCTCGTCATCTCCGTGGCCAAGACGGTGCTGCTGCTGCCCCTCATCTTCCTGCTGCCCCTCTGGTGGGGGCGCGACGGGGTCTTGATGGCCCAGCCCGCCACCGTGCTGCTGCTGACGCCCCCCCTGTGCTGGCTGCTGTGGCGGGAGTGGCGGGCCCTGAGCCCTGCCGGAGGGCGTGCTTCCGCCCCATGCACCGGGCGCTGACCGCCCCCTGAGGCCCGCCCCGGCGTCCCCCCACAAACGTCGCCCATAAAAAAAGTCCCCGCATGCGGGGACTTTTTATTGGAAGCGGCAGATCAGCAGTAGCCGTAACCCAGCAGGCGCTGGTAGCGCTGCTCCAGCAGTTGCTCGCTGTCGAGGGGGCGCAGGGCATCCAGATCCTGCTTGATGCGCGCTTTCAGGTGCTTGGCCATCTTCTCCACGTCGCGGTGGGCACCGCCGAGGGGCTCCTCGACGATGTTGTCGATGAGCTTCAGCTCTTTCAGGCGCTGGGCGGTGATGCCCATGGCATCCGCCGCCACCGAGGCCTTCTCGGCGCTCTTCCACAGGATGGAGGCGCACCCTTCCGGGGAGATGACGGAGTAGGTGGAGTACTGCAGCATGTTGACCCGATCGCCCACGCCGATGGCGAGAGCGCCGCCGGAGCCGCCTTCACCGATCACGGTGCAGACCACCGGCACGGTCAGGCCGGCCATGACTTTCAGGTTGCGGGCGATGGCTTCGGACTGGCCACGCTCCTCGGCACCCACGCCGGGGTAAGCACCCGGGGTGTCGATGAAGGTGATGATCGGCATCTTGAAGCGCTCGGCCATCTCCATCAGGCGCAGGGCCTTGCGGTACCCTTCCGGACGCGGCATGCCGAAGTTGCGCTTGATCTTCTCCTTGGTCTCGCGACCCTTCTGGTGACCGATGATCATCACGGGCTCGCCGTCGAGACGGGCGATGCCGCCGACGATGGCCTTGTCATCGGCATAGGCGCGATCCCCGGCCAGCTCGTCGAAATCGGTGAAGATCTGCTCGATGTAGTCGAGGGTGTAGGGGCGCTGGGGATGACGTGCCATCTGGGATACCTGCCAGGCACCCAGATCGCCGAAGATCTTCTTGGTCAGCTCTTCGTTTTTCTTCTCCAGCCGGCGAATGTCTTCGCTGAGATCCACGGCACTGTTGTGCTCGCTCACATGGCGCAGTTCATCGATCTGTGCCTGCAACTCGGCGATCGGCTGTTCAAAATCCAGAAAAAGACTCATAGGGACAATAGATCCTCTAATCAAAAACCAATTCAACCCGCTCTCGTCCAAGCAGGACTCGCAAGTCATCTATCAGTTGATCGGTGGGCGTCACCCGCCACTCGGTACCGAGCGTCAATCGCACCCGGGAACCGGGGCGACGATAGTTTACCTGAACCGGACAGACTCCGGCACGGGCGGGCTCCAAAATCTCGCACAAACGCGGGAAAAAGCGCTCGTCAATGCGTTGTTCATCGAGGGAGATGCGGATTGCCCTGGCAAAACGCTCCCTCGCATCGTTGATATCCAGCAACTCGCGGGCCGACATTTTAAGGCCACCGGAGAAGTCATCAAAGCTGACCTGTCCAGAAACCACTAAAATACGGTCTTTTTGCATCAATTCTTCGTATTTTTCCAGCGCTTCACTGAAAAGGGTCACATCCAGACGGCCGGATCTGTCGTCCAGGGTGAAGATCCCCATCTTGTTGCCGCGCTTGGTCACCATGCTGCGCGCCGCGATCACCAACCCCGCCGCCGTGGTCACCGTATCCCGGGAGGTGGGATGCAGATCGCACAGTCGGCCCGAGGTGTAGCGCCGCAGCTCGCTGCTGTACTGGTTGATGGGGTGACCGGTGAGGTAGAGCCCGAGGGTCTCGCGCTCCCCTTCCAGCCACACCTTGTCGGGCCAGTGCGGCACGTTGGCGAACGCCTTCTTGACGTCGTCGATCTCTTCGGTGAGCACGCCGAACATGTCGACCTGCCCCACCGCCTGGGCCTTGGCGTGCTGCTCGGCGGCGCGCATCGCCTCCTCCAGGGTCGCCATCAGGGCGGCGCGGTGGGGGCCGAGCCTGTCCATGGCGCCGGAGAGGATGAGCTTCTCCATCACCCGCTTGTTGAGCTTCTTGATGTCGACCCGGTTGCAGAAGTCGAACAGGTCGCGGAACGGACCGTCCCGATCCCGCGCGTCCAGGATCGCCTCGATGGGCCCTTCCCCTACCCCCTTCACCGCGCCGATGCCGTAGACGATGTGGCCGTCCTCGTTGACGCTGAAGCGGTAGCGACCGGTGTTGACGTCCGGCGGGATCACGGTCAGCCCCATGCGCTGACACTCGTCCACCAGGGTCACTATCTTGTCGGTGTTGTCCATATCCGCGGTCATCACCGCCGCCATGAACTCCGCCGGGAAGTGGGTCTTGAGCCAAAGGGTCTGGTAGGAGACCAGCGCATAGGCAGCGGAGTGGGACTTGTTGAAGCCGTAGCCCGCAAACTTCTCCACCAGATCGAAGATCTTCATCGCCAGTTCGCCGTCGACGCCGTTCTTGACCGCCCCCTCCTCGAAGCCCGCCCGCTGCTTGGCCATCTCTTCGGGTTTTTTCTTGCCCATGGCCCGACGCAGCATGTCCGCGCCACCCAGGGTATACCCCGCCAGGGTCTGGGCGATCTGCATCACCTGCTCCTGGTAGAGGATGATGCCGTAGGTGGGCTCGAGTATGGGTTTGAGGCTTTCGTGCTGCCACTTCTCGTCCGGGTAGGAGATGGCCTCCTTGCCGTGCTTGCGCTCGATGAAGTTGTCCACCATGCCCGACTGGAGCGGGCCCGGACGGAACAGGGCCACCAGCGCGATCATGTCTTCGAAGCAGTCGGGCTGCAGGCGCTTGATGAGGTCCTTCATGCCGCGGGATTCGAGCTGGAACACCGCCGTGGTCTCGAAACGCTGCAAGAGGGCGAACGACTTCTTGTCATCGATGGGGATGGCGGCGATGTCGACCGGCGGCTTGCCCTCTTTGGCAAGACGGGGGTTTATCATGCCAAGGGCCCAGTCGATGATGGTGAGGGTGCGCAGCCCCAGGAAGTCGAACTTCACCAGCCCGGCGTACTCCACGTCGTTCTTGTCGAACTGGGTGACCGGGTGATGCCCCTCGTCGTCGCAATAGAGCGGCGCGAAGTCGGTGATCTTGGTGGGCGCGATCACCACGCCACCGGCGTGCTTGCCGGCGTTGCGCACCACCCCTTCCAGGCGGCGCGCCATGTCGATGAGGTCCTTGACCTCCTCGTCCTGCTCGTAGAGCTCCGGCAACTTGGGCTCGGCTTCGAACGCCTTGGCCAGGGTCATGCCGGGGTCGGGCGGGATCAGCTTGGAGATGCGATCGACAAAGCCGTAGGCGTGGCCCAGCACCCGGCCGACGTCCCGCACTACCGCCTTGGCCGCCATGCTGCCGAAGGTGATGATCTGGGATACCGCCTCCCGACCGTACATCTCGGAGACGTGATCGATCACCTCGTCGCGCCTGTCCATGCAGAAGTCGACGTCGAAGTCGGGCATGGAGACCCGCTCGGGGTTCAGGAAACGTTCGAACAGCAGGTCAAATTCCAGCGGATCCAGGTCGGTGATCTTGAGGGCGTAGGCCACCAGCGACCCCGCCCCCGAGCCCCGGCCCGGACCGACGGGGATGCCGTTGTCCTTGGACCACTGGATAAACTCCATCACGATGAGGAAGTAACCCGGGAAGCCCATCTGGTTGATCACTTTCAGCTCGATGTCGAGACGCTCGTCATACTCGGGACGACGCTCGGCCCGCACCGCCGGATCCGGGAACAGGAAGGCCAGCCGCTCCTCCAGCCCTTCCTTCGACTTCATGACCAGGAAGTCCTCGGTGGTCATGTCGCCGGTGGGGAAGTTGGGCAGGAAATACTCGCCAAGGCGCACCGTCACGTTGCAGCGCTTGGCGATCTCCACCGTGTTTTCCAGGGCTTCCGGGATGTCGGCAAACAGCTCCGCCATCTCCTCCTGACTGCGCAGGTACTGCTGGGGGCTGTAGCGGCGCGGTCGGCGCTTGTCCATCAGGGTGTAGCCGTCGTGGATGGCGACCCGGATCTCGTGGGCATCGAAGTCATCGGCGGTGAGGAACACCACCTCGTTGGTGGCCACCACCGGCAGTTCGAACTCGGTGGCAATGGCCACCGCCATGTGCAGATAGACCTCCTCGTCCGGGCGGCCGGTACGCAGCAGCTCCAGGTAGTAGGCATCCGGGAAGTGGGTCTGGTAGAAGGCGAGGCAATGCTCCACCATCTGGCGGTTGCCCTTGAGCAGGAACTTGCCCACATCCCCCTCGCGCCCCCCGGAGAGGACGATCACCCCCTTGGCATGTTCGCCAAGCCAGGCCTTGTCGATGACGGGGCGCCCCTGCACATGACCGCGCTGATAGCCGCGGGAGATGAGCAGGGTGATGTTCTGGTAGCCGTCGTTGTCCATGGCGAGCAGGGTGAGGCGAAACTGCTCGTCCCCAAGCTCGTCGCTCTGCACCCAGAAATCCGCCCCGACCAGGGGCTTGATCCCCTTGCCGTGGGCAGAGCCGTAGAAGCGCACCAGGCCGCACATGTTCATCTGGTCCGTCAGGGCCAGAGCCGGCATGTTGTTGGCGGCGGCTGCGGAGACGATGGGACCGATCTTCTGCAGGCCGTCGACCATGGAGAAGTCGGAGTGCACCCTCAGGTGGATGAAGCGGGGATCAGCCATGGTCACGCCCTCTCATTGCGCAAGCAGAAATCGTTCAGACAGATCGGCATCGGTTATTCGATCCCCAGGGCGCGGCGCACCGGCTTGAAGCTCTGACGGTATTCGAGCAGCGGGCCCCGTTCGGCCAGAATGGCGAGGTGCTCCGCCGTCGGGTAGCCCTTGTGGCGGGCGAAACCGTACTCGGGATGGCGGCTGTCCAGCTCGGTCATCTCGGCGTCCCGGGTCACCTTGGCGAGGATGGAGGCGGCGCTGATGGCGGCCACCAGGCTGTCCCCCTTGACCACGGCGCGGGCCTCCATCGGCAATCTGGGGCAGCGGTTGCCGTCGATGAAGACCAGCTCGGGCGTCACCTTGAGCCCCGCCACGGCGCGCTGCATCGCCAGCATGGTGGCGTGCAGGATGTTGAGCTCGTCGATTTCCGCCGGGCTGGCGCGGCCGATGGCATAGGCCAGCGCCTTCTCTTTGATCTCGCCAAACAGGGCGAGCCGCTTCTTCTCGGAGAGCTTCTTGGAATCGGCGAGGCCAAGGATGGGATTGGCAGGATCCAGGATCACCGCGGCGGTGACCACGTCACCCACCAGGGGGCCGCGACCCACCTCGTCCACCCCGGCAATCAGCTTGTCTTCGGGAATATCGATCGTCATCTCATAGCCTTGAATCAAAACCGGCCCCGCAGGGCCAGTATCAGCACAACATCACGCCTGACACACAGGCAGAGCCCACTAGCGTTCCAGCAGCACGGCAACCGCTTCCGCTGCCTGCACATCCGCATTGCAGCGGATCTTCTCGTGCAACCGGGTGAAGGTGGCGATGAGCTCGCTGTTGTCATGGTCCAGCAGCTTGCTCACCTCTTCCACCAGGTTGGCCGGGGTGCACTCGTGCTGGATGAGCTCGGGCACCAGCATCTTGTCCGCCAGCAGGTTCGGCAGGGAGACATAATCCGTCTTCACCAGCCACTGGGCCAGCAAGTAGCTGAAGGGTTTGAGCTTGTAACCGACCACCATGGGCTTTTTCACCAGCATGGCCTCGAGGGCCGCGGTGCCGGAGGCGAGCATCACCACATCGGCGGCAATCATGGCCTCGCGGCCCTGGCCGTCCAGCAGCACCATGTCGAGCTCCGGGGCCACCTCGGCCTTGATGGCGAGGAACTGCTCGCGCCGTTTCTGGTTGACCAGAGGCACGATGAAACCGAGATCCGGGTTGTGCACCGTCAGGTGCTTGCACGCCTCGAGGAAGACCGGCGCCATGAAGCCCACTTCCGCCGTGCGACTCCCCGGCAGTACCGCCAGCCAGCGACGGGCGGGATCGATGCCGAGGGCCTCGCGCACCGCCCCTTGATCCGGGACCAGCGGAATGTCGTCCGCCATGGTGTGGCCGACGAAGCGACAGGGGGCATCGAAACGGTCGTAGAAGGCTTTCTCGAACGGCAGGAAGGCGAGCACCATGTCGGTGGCCGCCTTGATCTTGTGAATGCGGCCCTGACGCCAGGCCCAGACGGAGGGACTGACATAGTGGACCGTCTTGATACCGGCGCGGCGCAGTTTCAGCTCCACCCCGATATTGAAATCCGGTGCATCCACACCGACGAAGATGTCGGGGGGATTGGCGATGAAGTGGCGCAGCAGTTCGCGGCGTACCTGGAGGATGCGGGGCAGACGGCCCAGCACCTCGGTGATGCCCATGACGGAGAGCTCCTCCATCTCGAACAGCGCCTTCACGCCGAGAGCCTGCATCCGCGGCCCGGCGATCCCTTCGAACTGCGCATCCGGGTAGCGGGCTTGCAGTTCGCGCACCAGCCCTGCGGCCAGGATGTCGCCGGAGGTCTCTCCGGCGACGATGCCGATGCGAATGGGATCAGGCACGGATGATCCCGCGCTCGTTGTCCTTGAGGAAATCCACATAGAGCTGGATGGCCGGTTCGCTCTGGGCCATCTCGCTCAGCACGGGCAACACCTCTTCAATGGTCTTGCCGGAGCGGAAGATCTCCTTGTAGGCGCGCTTGACGGCGGAGATCGCCTCGGCGCTGAAGCCACGACGACGCAGGCCTTCGGAGTTGACCCCGAACGGCTTGGCGTAGTTGCCGGCGGCCATCACGTAGGGCGGCACGTCCTTGTTCAGGGCAGCGCAGCCGCCGACGAAGGCGTGGGAGCCGACGCGGCCGAACTGGTGAATGGCAGACAGACCGCCGAAGATCACGAAGTCACCGATGTGCACATGGCCCGCCAGGGTGGCGTTGTTGGCGAAGATGCAGTTGTCACCGATGATGCAGTCGTGGGCCACGTGAACGTTGACCATGAACAGGTTGCCGCTACCCACCTTGGTCAGGCTCTGGTCCTGGGTGGTGCCGCGGTGCACGGTGCAGTTCTCGCGAAACACGTTGTTGTCGCCGATCTCGAGGAAGGTGCGCTCGCCGGCGTACTTCTTGTCCTGGCAATCCTCACCGATGGAGGTGTGCTGGAAGATCTTGTTGCCGCGACCGATCTTGGTCGGACCCTTGATCACCACGTGGGAGCTCACCCAGGTGTTGTCACCGATTTCGACCTCGGCGCCGATGACGGTGAAGGGGCCGATTTCAACCCCTTTGCCGATGACGGCAGACTCATGGACGATGGCGGTGTCGTGGATGATGGCAGTCTGATCGATCACGGTTATACCTCGCGCTTGGCGCACATCAGTTCGGCAGTACAGACCACTTCACCGTCGACGGTGGCGACACCGGTGAACTTGGCGATGCCGCGACGCTCCTTCAGGAACTCCACATCCAGCACCAGCTGATCGCCGGGGCCCACCGGGCGCTTGAAGCGGGCATTGTCGATGGAGGCAAAGTAATAGAGCTCGTTGGGGGACGGCTTGCCCACCATGGTGAAGGCCAGGATACCGGTGGCCTGGGCCATGGCTTCGAGGATCAGCACGCCGGGGAAGACCGGCTTGGCCGGGAAGTGGCCCTGGAAGATCGGCTCGTTGAACGAGACGTTCTTGATGGCGCGCAGGGTCTTGCGCTCATCGCTGATCTCGTAGTTTTCCACCTTGTCCACCATCAGGAACGGATAACGGTGGGGCAGCAGATCCATGATTTCCTGGATGCCCAGGCTCTTCTTTTCAGTAGTCAAAACAGTACCCTATACCAATCGTGATTATTCTTGATCCAGCTTTTTCTCAAGCTTGCTCAACCGCTTGTGCATCTCTTCGATACGCATCACCCGTGCGGCAGTCTTGCGCCACTCTTTATTGGTTTGCAGGGGGATGCCGGAAGAGTAGATACCGGGCTCGGTGATGGGACGCATCACCATGGCCATGCCGGTGACGGTGGCCTGGTCGCAGATCTCCATGTGCCCGTTAAAGACGGAGGCACCACCAATGATACAGTATTTGCCGACCTTGAGACTACCGGCCATCACGGTGGAGCCCGCCACGGCAGTGCCGTAGCCGATCTCGACGTTGTGGGCGATCTGGCACTGGTTGTCGATGATGACGTTGTCAGCGATGCGGGTATCTTCCAGAGCACCGCGGTCGATGGTGGTGCAGGCACCGATCTCGACCCGGTTGCCGATGGTCACGCCGCCGAGCTGGGGGATCTTGATCCACTCGCCGCGCTCGTTGGCATAACCGAAACCGTCTGCCCCGATCACGGTGCCGGCCTGTACCAGACAGTCCGTGCCCAGGGTCACGTTGTGATAGAGGGTGACGTTGGCCCACAACCGGGAGCGCGCTCCCAGTCGGGTATCCTTGCCAACGAAACAGCCCGGGCCGATGCGCACATCATCACCCAGCACGACGCCGGATTCGATCACCGCATTGGCCCCGATGGCCACTCTCTCGCCCAGTTGCACGTCCGCCGCGATGACGGCGCTCGGATGGATATCCATGGCCGGCTGCGGGGTGGTGTCCAGCAGTTGGGCAACCCGTGCAAAGCCCACGTAGGGGTCCTTGAGCACCAGGGCGTTGGTGGGGCAAAACGGCAGGTCTGCCTCGGTGATGAGCACGGCAGTGGCCTTGCTCTGCTCCAGAAAATGCCGGTACTTCTTGTTGGACAGGAAGGCTATCTCCCCCTCCCCGGCTTTTTCCAGTGTCGCGACCTTGCGAATTTCCCGGGTCCCATCCCCATGGACCTCGGCCCCCAGTTGCTGGGCCAGCTGTGCGAGAGTGAATGCCATCAATTAGTTGCTCTTGCTAACCTGAGAAATAACCTGGCCGGAGATGTCCAGCTTGCTGGCTGCATAAGGGGCGGCGTTGCGCTCCAGCACCAGATCGTAGCCATTGCTCTTGGCGATGGCGTCAATGGCAGCCTGCACCTTGGTCAGGATCTTGTTGCGCTCTTCGGACTGACGGCGACCGTTGTCCTGTTCAAACGCCTGACGCTTCTGGTTGAATTCCATCTGCAGCTTGGCCAGCTTCTCCTGGCTCTGCTTCTTCTGTTCGGCGCTCATGAAGGCTTCGTCCTTCTTGAACTTCTCGACCAGTGCCTGACCGTCAGACTCCAGCTTCTGCAGTTCACGCATGCGCGGCTCGAACTCGCCCTTCAGCTTCTTGGCAACGGCTTCACGCTGGGGCAGCTTTTGGAAGACTTCGCCCATGTCGACCACGGCAATCTTGGTCTCAGCGAAGGCAGAACCCATGCCGGCAGCCATCAGTGCAAAGCTCAAACCAGCTACTTTCAACGCTTTATTCACACTTACTCCTTGGTCCCTCGGTCGAGGGCTACCTGATTTACCTGATTGTGCAAGCGATCCACGAGATCGTCTTGTTACCTGGTGAGGCACGCAAACGCGCGACCCATCATGCTTCCCCCCGCCATGGCGGGGGGACGTCCGCTTCCCTTAGAAGGTACGGCCGATGTTGAAGGAGAAGACTTCGGTGTCGTCCCCTTCGTATTTCTTGATTGGTCTTGCCAGCACGAACACCAGCGGGCCCATGGGAGAGAGCCACTGCAGCGACAGACCGGTCGACATCCGGATGTTGCTCGGGTCGGAGTAGTCCATCAGATAGTTGCAACCACTGAAGCAACGGTTCTGATACTGGCTGTAGTCGAAGTGGGTATCCCACACGGAACCGGCGTCGATGAAGAAGCTGGTCCGCAGCTGGGGCTGATAGGTCTCGGAGGCAAAGGGTGTCGGCACGATCATTTCCAGCGAGGCCACCGCCAGGGCGTTGCCCCCGACCGAGCTGTCAGTGCCCTGGATGACGTCGTTACCACTCAAGTTGTAGTAGTAGAGCGCCTTCGGACCGACTGTGTTGCTCTTGAAACCACGCAGGGTATCGAAACCACCGGCGTAGTAGTTCTCGAAGAACGGCAGAACGTGCTCGTAATCGCCATTGGTGCCGTAGCCATCGCCGTAGGAGGCACGGGCCTTGGCCAGCATGACCCATTTGTGATCGGCATCAAACGGGAAGTAGTGGGCATCTTCTGCGTTGAGCTTGAAGTACTGCAGATCCATGCCGGGCACCGTCACCTTGGCGTTCACCCGCTGGCGGTCACCGGAGGTCGGGAACTGACCCTTGTTGAGGGTGGAGCGGGTCCAGCCGGCGGTGACGTCCACGGTGTTGAACACCATGCGGTTGTCGCCATCCAGATTGCCGTTGTAGACCTTCCAGAACTCGTCCACCTGTACATAGGGGTTGGGCTGGGACAGTTTGTTGTTTTCGTAGCCCAGGCTGAAGTCGAGACGGTTGTTCTCGTTGACCGGGAAGCCGCTGGAGAGACGGAAACCGACGGTGGTGTTCTCGTAGTCCACGATGTTGGCGTCGGCCGCACTGAACTTGTTGTAGTAGAGACGGCCGCCCAGGCTCACCCCGTCCACGGTGAAGTAGGGGTCGTTATAGCTCAGGTCGACGCTCTTGGAGTAGTCGTTGGTGCTGGCGTTGATGCCGATCTTCTTGCCGGTCCCCATGAAGTTGTCCTGCTGCAGACCCGCCTGCAGGCTCAGACCCGACTCGGTGCCGTAGCCGATACCGGCGTTGATGGACCCCGCCGGCTGCTCCTTGACCTTGAAGTCCAGATCGACCTGGTCATCGCTGCCCGGCACCCGCTTGGTGTCCACTTCCGCGGTCTCGAAGAAGCCGAGGCGGTTGAGACGGGTCTTGGACTGCTCGACGTTGTCGGAGGAGAGCCAGGTGCCCTCCATCTGGCGCATCTCGCGACGCAACACTTCGTCCTTGGTGGTGACGTTGCCGCTGAAGTTGATGTTGCGCACATAGACCCGGGGACCCGGCTCCACGTTGACGATGAGCTCCACTTCCTTGGTCTGGTCGTTGATCTGGGGGAAGGTGACCACTTTCGGATAGGCGTAGCCGTAACGGCCGAGGAACTTGGAGAGCACCTCTTCGGTATGGGTCACCTGGCTGGCGGAGTAGACGCTACCCGCCTCGATGGGGATGAGGCCCTTCATTTCGCCGCCGCGGTCGATGAGGTCACCCTTGAGCTGGATACCGGAAACCTTGTACTGCTCCCCTTCCTTGACGTTGAGGGTGACGTAAACGCCCTTCTTGTCCGGGGTCATGGAGACCTGGGTGGACTCCTGGGTGAAGCGGATGTAGCCGCGGTCCATGTAGTAGGAGCGCAGCACTTCGATGTCACCGGCCAGCTTCTGCTTCTGGTAGCGCTGATCGCCGGTGAAGTTCCACCAGGGCACGTCGTCCTTGAGGGAGAGCTGGGCCAGCAGCTTCTCTTCCGGGAAAACGTTGTTGCCGACGATGTTGATCTGCTGGATCTTGGCCGCTTCCCCTTCCACGAAGGTGAACTTGAGGTCAACCCGGTTGCGCGGCAGCGGGGTGACGATGGCCTTGACCTTGGCGGAGTACTTGCCCACGCCGTAGTAGAAATCTTCCAGCCCTTTCTCGAGGGAGCTCAGCACGGTGCGATCCAGCGGATCACCCACGCGTATCCCGGAGGATTCCAGGCTCTGGGTCAGTTGCTCTTCCTTGATGTCCTTGTTGCCGGAGAACTCGATGCTGGAGATGGTCGGGCGCTCCTTGACCACCACTTGCAGCACCTGACCGTCGCGATAGACCTTGACGTCCTCGAAGTTGCCGGAGGCATAGAGCTTCTTGATGGCGTTCGCCAGGGACACGGAGTCGACGGAATCACCGACCCGCACCGGCAGATTCAACAGGGCGGCACCCAGGGTCACCCGCTGCAGGCCCTCGACCTGAATGTCTTGCACCACAAAAGAGGCCGGGGCAGCCTGAGCCAGGAAGCTGGCCCCCAGCAGGCAACTCAACACCAATGCTTTTTTAACAGCCATTTTGTTCTTATGTGTCCTTGTTGATGCTCTGGCCTCAGAGGCGAGCGAAATCATTAAACAGCGCAATGCCCATCAGTAACATCAGAATGGCGGCGCCTATCCTGAACCCAACTTCCTGAATTTTTTCCGATACCGGCTTGCCGGTGATCGCCTCGATGAGGAAATAGACCAGATGGCCACCATCGAGCACCGGCAGGGGGAACAGGTTGATGATCCCCAAATTGACGCTGATGAGCGCCAGGAATCCGAGGAAATAGACCAACCCGTAATCGGCGCTGCTGCCGGCCCCCTTGGCGATGGAGATGGGGCCGCTCAGGTTGTCCAAAGAGACGATGCCACCGATCAGCTTGCCTATCATGTCGAAGGTCAGGGTGATCAGGCTCCAGGTCTTCTGGACCCCATGCCACAGGGCTTGCAAAGGCCCATACTGTAACAGAGTTCGATACTCATCCGGTAATGGAACCAGTTGCGGCGACAAGCCCACAAAACCGACCAGCTGGCCCTTCACTTTCTTCCCGTCCGGGGTCAGGGTCAGGGTCATCTCGCTGCCCCCGCGCTCCACCGTCACCTGCAGCGGCTGCGCCGGTGACTGCTGGACACGCTCGACAAACTGGGCCCATTCGGTGATGGCCTCTCCATCGACCCCCTTGATGCGATCCCCTATCTGAAGGCCGGCCTTCTCGCTGGCGCTCGATGGCACCACGGCCTCCACCACGGGCAGCACCTTGCCACCGAGGGGCACTATCCCGAGGCTCCCGATGGGGGACTCTTTGTCGGGGTCGAATTTCCAGCCTGCCAGCTGCAGGGTCTTGTCCACTGCATAGCTGGTGTTGGCCGCCTTGAGCTTGAGCTGGACCGAGTCATCGCCAAGGTGGCTGATGAGGGCGTAGGTGACGCTCTCCCAGTCACCGGTCTCCTCGCCGCCGACGCCGACGATCTCCATGCCTGGCAGGATGCCGGCCTCTGCCACGATGGAGGCGGGACGCACCTCGCCCACCACGGGTTTGACGCTCGGCACCCCTATCATGAACATCAGCCAGAAGGCGAACAGGGCGAACACGAAGTTCGCCATGGGGCCGGCCGCGACGATGGCCATCCGCGCCCAGACGCTCTTGTGGTTGAAGGCCTGCGCCTCCTCCCCAGGCTTGAGTTCGTCGACCCGGCCATCCAGCATCTTGACGTAACCGCCAAGGGGGATCAGGGCCAGCACGTATTCGGTACCATCCTTGCCAAGGCGACGCCAGATGGCCTTGCCAAAGCCGATGGAGAAGCGCTCCACCTTGACGCCGCAACGACGAGCCACCCAGAAGTGGCCAAATTCATGCACCGCCACCAGCAGCCCGAGGGCCACGATGAAGGCGCCGATATTCCACAGAACCCCGCCCATCAGCCGCGTACCTCGCGGTCATGTCCAGTCCTGAGCTCGAGAGCATGGAGAGGGGCTGGCTGCCACCACAGTCCGTTCATACGGCAAGCTCCTTTATCAGTTGCTGGGCACGGGCTCGGGCCGTACCGTCCAGGGCGATGAGATCCGCCAGAGAGCCGGCAGCACTGCTGCCCAGCTCGGCCATGACGGATTCGTTGACTCTGGCAATATCCATAAATCCGATCCGCTCTGCAAGAAAAGCCGCGACGGCCTCCTCGTTGGCGGCATTGAGGGAGGTGGTCGCCCCCTGCCCTTGCTGGCACGCGCTCATGGCCAGCGCCAGACAGGGATAGCGCTCATAGTCGGGCCGGATAAAGCTGAACTCTCCGACACTGAAGAAATCCAAAGGTTCCACACCGGACTCGATCCGTTCCGGATAGGCCAGAGCGTGGGCAATGGGGGTGCACATGTCCGGGTTGCCGAGCTGGGCCAGCACGGAGCCATCCTTGTACTGCACCATGGAGTGAATGACGGACTGGGGGTGGATCACCACCTGGATCTGCTCGGGGGCCGCATTGAACAGCCAGCGCGCCTCGATGTACTCCAGCCCCTTGTTCATCATGGTGGCGGAGTCCACCGAGATCTTGGCCCCCATGGACCAGTTGGGATGGGCAATGGCTTGCGCCGGGGTGACATGGTGCAATTCACCCACATCGGCATAGCGGAAAGGTCCGCCGGAGCCGGTCAGCAGGATCTTGCTGATCCCCGCCCCGGCCAGATCGCAGAAACCGGGCTGGCGCTGCACGTCGACCGGCAGGCACTGGAAGATGGCGTTGTGTTCGCTGTCGATGGGCAGCAGCTCGGCGCCGTGCTCTCGCACCGCCTCCATGAAGAAGGCGCCGGACATCACCAGCGCCTCCTTGTTGGCCAGCAGAATGCGCTTGCCGGCGCGCACGGCAGCCATGGTGGGTGCCAGACCCGCCGCACCGACAATGGCCGCCATCACGCTGTGGGCATCGGGGTGAGCAGCCACGTCGCACAGGGCTGCCTGACCGGACAACACCCGGGTGGTGCTGCCGTGAGCCTTGAGCCGACCCGCCAGATCGCTGGCGGCGCCTTCGTCCATCATGACGGCGAACCGGGGGGAGAATTCGAGACAGTCGCGCAGCATGGCATCCACGCTGCGGGCAGCGGTCAGCGCCAGCACCTGCCAGCGCCCGGGGTTGTGGCGCAGTACCTTAAGGGTGCTCTGACCGATGGAGCCTGACGCTCCCAGGATCACCAGGTTTTGCATCAAGACTCCTGATTGGGTAACAGACTGATGGAGCGGGACGCTCCCGGGATCATCAGTGCGCGAAACATCAAAACTCCGGACCGAGCAACAGGTAGCTGAGCAGGAAGACGGGCAGCGCCGCCGTCAGGCTGTCGATGCGATCGAGAATGCCCCCATGGCCCGGCAACAGGGTGCCGGAATCCTTGATGCCGGCTTCCCGCTTGAACATGCTCTCGGCCAGATCGCCGAGCACGGAGGCCAGCACCGCCAGCAGGGAACAGAGCAGCACGGTGCCCATCTTGGCAGGCACGAAGCCCATGAACCAGGTCACGCCGATGGCCAGCAGGCTGGCGGTAAACAGCCCACCCAGCATGCCTTCGATGGTTTTACCCGGGCTCACGGCCGGTGCCAGCTTGTGTTTGCCGAACGCCTTGCCGAAAAAATACGCGCCAGAATCTGCCGCCCAGACCAGTCCCATCACGAACAGCAGGATCCAGGCCCCCATCATGGGGTCGTGGTAGAAGTTGTAACCGCGAATGGCCACCAGGGACCAGAAGAAGGGAACCAGGGTCACCAGACCGAACAGGGACTTGAGCCAGATGGATTCACGCCACAGCCTGGCGCTTTGCGGGTAGCGCAGCACCAGCAGCAGCCCCAGCAGCCACCAGCTGACGGCGGTCCAGAGCACGCCCATCACCAGCGGATGCAGTTGGGGGATCCAGAGTTGCTCCACGGGCACCCAGAACAGGCTGGCCCCCAGCAGCAGACAGAACACCAGCGGCAACCACTGTTGCGGCTGGGCAGTGACGAAGGCACTCCACTCACGGCTGGCCAGCAGAAAGACCAGGGCGGCGAGCAGGGCAAAGAATTTCAACGGCAGAAAAAACAGCGCCCCCAACACCAGGGGAACTAACAGTAATGCGGTAATAATTCGTTGTTTTAGCAAAAGAAACCTCTCTCTTGGGAGCGGGGTTTAGCCGGTCTGTTGCGCGGCGATCAATTCCCGGATCTGTTCACCCGTACACCCGAAGCGACGCTCGCGAGCAACGAAGGAGGCAACTGCCCCACTGAACTCGGCCTCGTCAAAATCGGGCCACAGGACCGGGGTAAAATAGAGTTCGGCATAGGCGAGCTGCCACAGGACAAAGTTGCTGATGCGATGATCCCCGCCGGTGCGGATCAACAGATCCACGGGGGGCAGATCAGCCATGCAGACATGACGACCCAATGCCGCCTCATCGACCGCCTCGGCATCCAGTTCACCCGCCGCCACGGCCCGTGCCAGGGTCCGGGCCGCCTGGGCGATGTCCCACTGACCGCCATAGTTGGCGGCGATATTGAGGGTCAATCCCTGATTGTTGGCGGTCAGGGCCTCGGCCTTGGCGATCTTGGCCTGCAGCCGCTCGCTGAAGCGGGCAGTGTCGCCAATCACCCGAAGGCGAATGCCGTTGCTGTGCAACTTGCTCACCTCGCGACCCAGCACCGTCATGAACAACTCCATCAGGGCGTTCACTTCCCCTTCCGGACGGCGCCAGTTCTCGCTGGAAAACGCAAACAGGGTCAGCGCCTCCATCTTGGCACGGGCGGCAAAGGCCACGGCCTCACGCACGGATTTCACGCCCGCCTTGTGCCCGGAAACCCGCATCTTGCCGCGGTTCTGGGCCCAGCGACCATTGCCATCCATGATGATGGCGACGTGACGGGGCAAGGACGAGCTGGCGCTATCGCCTAGCGCTGCCAAAAGCGACATTCATTTCTCCCACAAAGACAAAAGCGCCGTGCAGGGGCACTACACGGCGCTCGTAATATACCTGTCGGAGGCTTAGATTTCCATTAGCTCCTTTTCCTTCACAACCAGGGCGTCATCCACCAGCTTGATGAAGGTATCGGTCAGCTTCTGGATCTCTTCCTGGGCGCGACGGTCGTCGTCTTCGGAGATCTCTTTCTCTTTCAGCAGGGCTTTCAGGTCGGCGTTGGCATCGCGACGGATATTGCGAATGGCAACCCGGGCACCTTCGGCTTCGGCACGGACGATCTTGGTCAGATCACGGCGACGCTCTTCGGTCAGCGGCGGCAGCGGCACGCGCAGAGTCTGGCCGTTGCTGGACGGGTTCAGGCCCAGATCGGAGGTCAGGATGGCTTTTTCCACCGCCTGGATCATGGAGCGATCGAAGATGGAGATGGAGAGAGTACGGGCATCTTCTGCCACCACGTTGGCCAACTGCTTCAGAGGAGTGGCAGCACCGTAATACTCCACCTGGATGCCGTCAAGCAGGCTCGGGTGAGCACGGCCGGTACGGATCTTGGACATCTGGGTCTTCAGCGACTCTACGCTTTTGCCCATGCGGTCCTTGGCGTCGTTTTTAATCTCGTTGATCACAGTGGTTTTCCTTTTGGCGAACGAGCCGACAGGCGGCTCGTATCTATCTTGTTGACTGGCGTAATGGACAAGCGAGCCTGGGGCTCACACTTGCCTTACTTGCTGGCCTGGTGGATCAGGGTACCTTCCGGCTCACCCATGATCACGCGGCGCAGCGCGCCCGGTTTGTTCATGTTGAACACCCGGATCGGCAGATCGTGGTCGCGGGCCAGGGTAAAAGCAGCAAGATCCATCACTTTGAGTTCTTTTTCAAGAACTTCATCATAACTCAGTTCCTGATAGAGCACGGCATCCGGGTTCTTGACCGGGTCATCGGTGAACACGCCATCGACCTTGGTGGCTTTCAGCACGACGTCGGCTTCGATCTCGATACCGCGCAGGCAGGCTGCCGAGTCGGTGGTAAAGAAGGGGTTGCCGGTACCGGCAGAGAAGATCACCACCTTGCCGGCGCGCAGCTGGCTGATGGCTTCGGCCCAGCTGTAGGAGTCGCAGACCCCTTGCAGGGAGATGGCCGACATCAGGCGGGCATTCACATAAGCACGATGCAGGGCATCACGCATGGCCAGACCGTTCATGACGGTCGCCAGCATGCCCATGTGGTCACCCACCACGCGATTCATGCCTGCCTTGGCAAGGCCGGCACCACGGAACAGGTTGCCGCCACCGATGACCAGACCGACCTGAACACCCAGCTCAACCAGCTCTTTGATCTCTTGGGCCATCCGTTCCAGCACCGCCGGATCAATGCCGAAACCCTCGGATCCTTGCAGGGCTTCACCACTCAACTTCAGAAGAACACGTCTGTATGCAGGCTTGGGATTGGTACTCATGTCACTGATTCCTGGTCATATAAAGACCGCGACATAAGTCGCGGTCTGGGGAAACGGAAAAACCGGTTCGATTAGGCCTTCTGAGCGGCCGCGATCTGGGCTGCTACTTCAGCAGCGAAGTCGGTCTCTTGCTTCTCGATGCCTTCGCCCACTTCGAAACGGGTGAAGGAAACAACGTCAGCGCCTTCTTTCTTCAGCAGCTCGGCAACGGTCATGGAAGGATCTTTCACGAACGGTTGACCAGTCAGGGAAACCTCACCGGTGAACTTCTTCATGCGGCCTTCAACCATCTTCTCGGCGATCTCTTTCGGCTTGCCGGAGTTGATGGCGATGTCGATCTGGATTTCGCGCTCTTTGGCAACGACTTCGGCAGACACGTCTTCCGGTTTGACGAATTGCGGGCTGTTGGCAGCAACGTGCATGGCCAGATCTTTGGCCAGCTCGTCGGTACCGCCAACCAGCTTGGTGATAACACCGATGCGGGAGCCGTGAACGTAGGTGCCCAGGTTGTCACCTTCAACCAGCATCACGCGACGCAGGTTCATGTTCTCACCGATCTTGGCGATCAGGTTGGTGATGGTCAGTTCGACGGACTCGCCGTTGCCGAAGTCGGCGGCTTTCAGCGCGTCAACGTCAGCGATTTTCTGGGTAGCAGCGATCTCGACGATCTTCTGACCCATGGCCAGGAAACCGGCATCCTTGGAAACGAAGTCAGTCTCGCAGTTCAGCTCGATCATGACGGCAACGTTGCCTTCGGTACGGGCGAAGATCACACCTTCAGCGGCGATACGGCCAGCTTTCTTGGCGGCCTTGGCCTGACCGGATTTACGCATGTTCTCGATAGCCAGCTCGATATCACCGTTGGCTTCTTCCAGCGCTTTTTTGCAATCCATCATGCCAGCGGCGGTGCGCTCGCGCAGTTCTTTTACCAGGGCGGCAGAAATGTTTGCCATGTCCAGTATCCTCGGTCTTGAATTGACAAGAAACAGGGGCCACAAGGGCCCCTGCTAACCAATTACATCAGCTTGGTTAATAAGGGCTTTTCAGTCCTTATCAATTACTCAGCTTCAACGAAGCCATCTTGTTCGGCTTGAACAACGATGTCCTGCTCGCGGGCTTCCAGAACGGTGTCAGCAGCAGCGTTCAGGTACAGCTGTACGGCACGGATAGCGTCGTCGTTACCCGGGATGACATAGTCAACGCCGTCCGGGTTGGAGTTGGTATCAACGATGGAAACTACCGGGATACCCAGGTTGTTGGCTTCTTTGATAGCGATGTGCTCGTGGTCGGCATCGACAACGAACAGAACGTCAGGCAGGCCGCCCATGTTCTTGATACCACCCAGGCTCTTCTCCAGCTTTTCCATTTCGCGAGTACGCATCAGCGCCTCTTTCTTGGTCAGCTTGTCGAAGGTACCGTCTTCGCTCTGGGTTTCCAGATCTTTCAGGCGCTTGATGGACTGACGAACGGTTTTCCAGTTGGTCAGCATGCCGCCCAGCCAGCGGTGGTTAACATAGAACTGGTCGCAACGCTCAGCGGCTTCTTTGACGGCTTCAGACGCGGCACGCTTGGTACCTACGAACAGTACCTTGCCTTTCTTGGCAGCTACGGAGCTGATGAAGTTCATGGCATCGTCAAACATCGGAACGGTTTTTTCCAGGTTGATGATGTGAACTTTGCTGCGGGCGCCGAAGATGTAGGACTTCATTTTCGGGTTCCAGTAACGAGTCTGGTGACCGAAGTGAACGCCGGCTTGCAGCATGTCGCGCATAGAAACTTTAGCCATTTTATACCTCTGTATTGGGGTTAGGCCTCCACACATCCCATATAACCGACCCGTTAAGGCACCCCGGCATATGTGTCGATGTGTGTGTGTTGTTGAGTAAGGGTGATGGCATGAGGACACGAGTTCCCCATTCCGGCGCGCTTTATACCATAACTTTGGTCATGACACCACCAGCCCGGGTGCTAAAAATGGATCCCGGACCATGGTGCGACCGCCTGATGACGTTGCGATGACGATCACACTGGAAGTAAACGGGGGTTGGGGATAAAATTTCGCCCTGATTGCAAACGCATCTATTTTTCATTACCTGGTTGTTGGGCATCGGCAGGATGCGCAATCAGGCCCCAAGAGAGATCCCATGTCCATTAAAATCAAGACACCGGAAGAGATTGAAAAAATGCGTGTCGCCGGCCAGCTGGCCGCCGACGTGCTGGTCATGATCGCCCCCCACGTCAAGGCGGGCGTCACCACAGACGAACTGAATACCCTCTGCCACGACTACATCGTCGACGTGCAGCAGGCCATCCCCGCGCCGCTCAATTACCACGGTTTCCCCAAGTCCATCTGCACCTCGGTGAACGATGTCATCTGCCATGGCATCCCGAACCACAAGAAACTGCGGGAAGGGGACATCATCAATCTGGATATCACCGTCATCAAGGATGGTTATCACGGCGATACCTCCGCCATGTTCATCGTGGGCCAGACCACCCCCCTGCGTCGCCAGCTCTGCAAGGTGGCCCAGGATAGCCTCTATGCCGCCATCAAGCGGGTGCGCCCGGGCATGTGCATCACCGAGATCGGCGCCGTCATCCAGCCCATCGTCGAGCAGGCAGGCTTCTCCGTGGTACGCGACTACTGCGGCCATGGCATCGGTGCCGAGTTCCACGAAGAGCCGCAGATCCTCCACTACCGCAACGGCGGTAAGCTGGAGCTGAAAGCGGGCATGTGCTTCACCATCGAGCCCATGGTCAACAGCAAGAAGTACCACTGCAAGGTCAATCCGAAGGATGGCTGGACCGTGACCACCAAGGACGGCGGCGACTCCGCCCAGTGGGAGCACACCCTGCTGGTGACCGAGGATGGCTGCGAGGTCCTGACCCTGCGCCCCGACGACACTATCGAGCGTTTTATCCGCCACGTTTGACATTCAACCCCGGCCGCGCGCCGGGGTTGCTCTTTACCCGGCCCGACCGAGAGTGTGACATGCCATGGATGCCAGCCTGCTTTCTCCCCATCTGCTACCAGACGATCAGCTCACCCGTGACAACTGCAAGGAGTACCTGAGCCGCTTTCTCGCCTGGCTGCATGAGCGCTTCGACGCCGGTGACAACATCATCGAACTGGTGGCCACCCGCTCCGAATACATGGACGCGCTGCTGACCAGGCTCTGGCACAAGTTCGGCTTCGACAGGACCGAGCTCACCCTGATCGCGGTAGGCGGCTATGGCCGCGGCGAACTCCATCCCCACTCCGATATCGACCTGCTGATCCTCTACGAAGGAGATGAACTGGACGAGGTGCTGGGGCTTCGCATCGGCGAGTTCATCACCCTCTTGTGGGATCTCAAGCTGGAAGTGGGGCAGTCGGTGCGCAACGTGGCCGAGTGCATCGAGCAGGGCCGCAACGACATCACGGTTGCCACCAACCTCATCGAGGCCCGTTACATCACGGGTCGCCTGGCCGGATTCGAGCAGTTGCAGGCGGCCACCCAGCCCCAGCACTTCTGGCCGAGCGAAGCCTTCTTTCGTGCCAAACGCGAAGAGCAGGCCCTGCGCCACCAGCAGTTTCTCGGCACCGCCTACAAGCTGGAGCCGGATCTCAAGAACAATCCCGGGGGCCTTCGCGACATCCAGACCCTGGCCTGGGTCGCCCGCCGCCACTTCGGCGCCACCACCCTGTTCGAGATGACCAGCCACGGTTTTCTCAACCGGGCCGAGTACCGGGAGCTGCTCGACTGTCAGAACTTCCTGTGGAAGGTGCGCTTCGCCCTGCACATGGCCATCAACAAGGGGGACAACCGCCTCTTGTTCGACCGCCAGCGCACCGTGGCCCAGATGCTGGGGTTCGAGGGGGAAGGAAACGGCCCGGTCGAGCAGATGATGAAGCGCTTCTACCAGACGGTGCGACGGGTGGCCGAACTCAACGAGATGCTGCTGCAACTCTTTGACGAGGCCATTCTTGGCAACACCGCCATGGACGTGCGCCGCATCAGCGACGAATTCCAGCTGCGCGGCCGCCTCATCGATGCGGTGGACTCCGAGCTGTTCGGCCGGGATCCTGCCGCCATCCTGCGACTCTTCTACCAGATAGCCCAGCACCCGGAGATCGCCGGCATCCACTCCGCCACCTTGCGCCAGTTGCGCGAGGCCAGACGCACCCTCAACTGCTGGCTGCAAGATCTACCCGAGTGCCGCCGTCTCTTCATGGCGCTCCTGCGCCACCCCAACGGCATCGGCCAGCCGCTCACCCTGATGCACAAGTACGGGATCCTCGCGGCCTACCTGCCCCAGTGGAACCTCATCGTCGGCCAGATGCAGTTCGACATGTTCCACGCCTACACGGTGGACGAGCACACCCATCGGCTGCTGCAGAACATCCATCGCTTCCCGAATCCAGCCAGCCGCCAGACTCACCCGCTCTGCCACGAGGTGTTCACCCAGTTGCGCAAGCCCGAGCTGCTCAGCATCGCCGCCCTCTTCCACGACATCGCCAAGGGCAGGCGCGGCGATCACTCCGAACTCGGGGCCGTGGATGCGCTGGAGTTCTGCCAGTTGCACGGGCTGGATCGCTACGAGAGCCGACTGGTCGCCTGGCTGGTGCGCCACCATCTGCTGATGTCGGTCACCGCCCAGCGCCGTGACATCTACGACCCGGACGTGGTCACCGACTTCGCCCAGAAGGTGCGGGATGAATTGCACCTCGACCTGCTCTATTGCCTGACCGTGGCCGACATCTGTGCCACCAACGACAGTCTGTGGAACGACTGGAAGGGCACCCTGCTGCGCGAACTCTACTTCGCCACCCAGAAGGCCCTGCGCCAGGGGTTGGAAAACCCGCCGGACATGCGCCTCAAGATCCGTGAAAACCAGCGCCAGGCCAGGCAGATCCTGACCCAGCGCGAGATGCCACAGGAGGCGGTCACCGCCCTCTGGAACGACTTCAAGGCCGATTACTTCCTGCGCCACAGCCCGGAGCAGATCGCCTGGCACTGCCGCAAGATCATCGCCCACGGTGACAACCCGGCCCCCCTGGTGCTCATCGGCAAGCATCCCATACGGGGCGGTAGCGAGGTGTTCATCTATTGTCGCGATACCCCCAACCTCTTTGCCACCGTGGCCTCGGCGCTGGATCAGAAGAACCTCAGCATCCACGACGCCCAGATCATGAATTCGCGCAACGACTACGTGCTCGATACCTTCATCGTGCTGGAGCCAAACGGCGAGCCCATCAGCCCCAACCGTACCGCCACCATCAAGAAGGCGCTGGAGAAAGCCCTTCAGGAGCCGGGCAAGCTGGTACTGCGCAGCAAGCCCCTGTCCAGACGCCACCGCCAGTTCAGCGTGCCGACCAGGGTGGTTTTCCTGCCCCACAAGGGGGAAAACCGCCACACCCTGCTGGAGCTGACAGCCCTGGATACCCCGGGCCTGCTGGCCCGTATCGGTGCCGTGTTCCAGCAGTGCGACCTCTCCCTCCATGCCGCCAAGATCACCACCATCGGTGAGCGGGTGGAGGACTTCTTCAGCCTCACCACCCTGGCCGGAGAGCCGCTGAACCCGGAGGAGCAGCAAGCCCTCGAGGAGAAGCTGGTCAATCAGCTCAACCCCCAGGAACCGGTTGGCGAGAGTGCCTGACACGCTCGGATGAAGCCTCGAAAGAGGCTTTTTGACGTATTGATTCCTCAATCAGAACAAATGGTTGGACCACTCAAGTACAATAAATCGCCCTGATTCTGAAGAAATCGGCGAGAGCCCTTAAAAACGATTGGAAAAGTGTGATACAACAAACAGAATTTTATAAAGGAAACCTGTCATGACCCAGTTGCAACAGACCATCGAAGCGGCCTTCGAGCGCCGTGACTCCATCACCCCCGGCTCCGTCGATGCCGCCACCAAGGCCGCCATTCTGGAAGCCATCGACCTGCTGGACTCCGGCAAAGCCCGGGTTGCCGAGAAGATTGCCGGCGAGTGGGTCGTCCACCAGTGGCTGAAGAAGGCCGTGCTGCTCTCCTTCCGCATCAACGACAACGGCATCATCAAGGGCGACGATGCCCAGTACTACGACAAGGTTCCCCTGAAGTTCTCCAACTACACCGAAGAGCAGTTCAAGGCTGCCGGTGTTCGCGTCGTGCCGCCCGCGACCGCGCGCAAAGGCTCCTTCATCGCCCCGAACACCGTGCTGATGCCCTCCTACGTCAACATCGGCGCCTTCGTCGATGAAGGCACCATGGTCGACACCTGGGCCACCGTGGGCTCCTGCGCCCAGATCGGCAAGAATGTGCACCTCTCCGGCGGCGTCGGCATCGGCGGCGTACTGGAGCCACTGCAGGCCAACCCGACCATCATCGAAGACAACTGCTTCATCGGTGCCCGTTCCGAAGTGGTGGAAGGGGTGATCGTCGAGGAAGGCTCCGTCATCTCCATGGGGGTCTTCATCGGCCAGTCCACCCGCATCTATGACCGCGAAACCGGCGAAATCCACTACGGCCGCGTCCCGGCCGGCTCCGTGGTCGTTTCCGGCTCCCTGCCCTCCAAGTGCGGCAAGTACAGCCTCTACGCCGCCGTCATCGTCAAGAAGGTGGATGCCAAGACCCGCGCCAAGGTCGGCATCAACGCCCTGCTGCGCTCCATCGACGAGTAATCCACGCCGATGTCATCAAGGGCACCTCTGGTGCCCTTTTTCATGCCCGCTCTCATGGGTGGGCGCCAACTCCCCCCTGCCCCACCAGCACTGCACACCCCCATGAGACGATACCGCTTATGGCAGTGCTGGCAAGGCGTTCACCCCTCCCCCTTGGCTCATTGATTAAAGAAGACCTTTTTGACACCAATTTGAATTTGGCGCGCCTGTCACAGGCAAGGCGTCCGGACTCGGGTAAGATAGAGGGGTCAGGATCGTTTCAAACCAAGGAAGCCCGATGTACGAGAATCTCAAGAGCCTGGGGATCCAGGAACCCACCTCGGTGGACAGCTACACCCTGCGCCAGGAAGCCAACCACGACATCCTCAAGATCTATTTCAAGAAGCAGAAGGGTGAATTCTTCGCCAAGAGCGTCAAATTCAAATACCCCCGCCAGCGCAAGACCATGCTGGTCGACTCGGGGACCCATGAGTACAAGGATGTCACCGAGATCAACGCCAACCTCAAATACGTGGTGGATGAGCTGGACAATCTGACCCAGGGCGGCCAGCCTTCCGCCGACCCGGACATCAAGCAGAAAATACTGCGCGACTTGCGTCATCTGGAAAAAGTGGTGCAGAACAAGATCAGCGAGATAGAACGGGATCTCGAAAAGCTTTAAGCCGGTCTGATGCAGCAAAGGCGCCCAAGGGCGCCTTTTTCATTGGGTCACACCATGCTGGCGCCGTCAGGAAAGTCCCCGCACATGTCCCGCCACCAAACGCAACCCAGCAAAAAGGGAGGCTTGCGCCTCCCTTTTCGGAACTCGGATATCGGAGCGACAATCAGTTGCTCTTCATCCAGATGTCCATTTCAGTTTTCAGGTTGTCGGACTTGGTGCCGAAGATGGCTTGTACACCGGAACCAGCCACCACCACACCGGCGGCACCCAGCTTCTTCAGACCAGCCTGGTCAACCTTGGCCACATCCTTCACACCGACACGCAGACGGGTGATGCAGGCGTCCAGAGAGGCGATGTTCTCTTTGCCACCGAAGGCGGAGACCAGTGCAGCAGACATCTCGTCCTTGCTTTGACCGGCAGAGGACTCTTGAGCGGCTTCGTCTTCACGACCCGGAGTTTTCAGGTTCATGGCACGGATGACCACGGTGAAGACCACGTAGTAGATGACTGCGTAGACCAGACCCAGACCCACCAGCAGCAGCATGTTGTCGGCACGCGGAGATTGCACCACGAAGTCGATGAAGCCGTTGGAGAAGGTGTGACCGTGAACGACACCCAGCATGTTGGTCAGGACATAGGCCAGACCTGCCAGCAGAGCGTGGATGGCGTACAGTACCGGGGCCACGAACAGGAAGGAGAATTCGATAGGCTCGGTGATACCGGTCAGGAAGGAGGTCAGGGCAGCAGAAGCCATGATACCTACGATCTTGGCGCGGTTTTCCGGCTTGGCGGAGTGCGCAATGGCAAACGCGGCAGCAGGCAGACCGAACATCTTGAACAGGTAGCCACCCGCCAGTTGACCGAAGCCGTTACCGGCAGCACGGGAAGCGTCATCAGCAGTCAGGAAGCAGGTCATGATGCCGTGTACGGTTTCACCGGCGGCGTTGACGCAGGTACCAGCCTGATAGAAGAACGGCACGTTCCAGATGTGGTGCAGACCGAACGGGATCAGGGAGCGCTCAACCACGCCGTAGATGCCGAAGGCCAGGACCGGGTTCTGGTTGGCAGCCCAGTCGGAGAAGGCACCGATGGCACCACCAATCGGCGGCCAGATGAAGGAGAGCACGACACCCAGACCGATGGAAACAAAACCGGTGATGATGGGCACGGCGCGCTTGCCAGCGAAGAAGCCGAGGTACTCTGGCAGCTGGATCTTGTAGAAGCGGTTGAACGCCCAGGCAGCCACGCCACCGGCGAGGATACCACCCAGCACACCGGTATCGATCTTCTCGACACCCATCACAGGCGCCATCACAGTCAGGGTGGCGGTCATGATGCCGTAGCCGACGATGGCGGACAGGCCGGAAACACCGTCGTTATTGGTGAAGCCAAGGGCGACGCCCACGGCGAACAGCAGAGCCATCTGGCCGAATACGGAACCACCGGCCTGCTCCATCAGTTGGGAGACGATTTCCGGCAACCAGCTGAAGTGGGCAGCACCCACCCCCAGCAGAATACCTGCAACGGGCAAGACCGATACGGGCAGCATCAGCGCCTTACCGACCTTTTGCAGATTAGAGAAAGCATTTTTTAACATGTGTGCGCTCCTGAATGGATTTTTTTTCCGACAACGACTCAGGGCAGTTTATTGATGACGATGTGCTTCATCCGTCACTGCGCCAAATGCGTTTTCCGGGTTGCTTATTTTGACCAGCAGAATATAACCCAGCGGGGGTGGAAATGCCTCTGTCGGAAACAAGGGAATAATAAATTTGGAGGAGAGATCACAAGATAATAAATAAGCAGAGAGGGGGCTATCTTGAATATTATTTCGTATTGTTATAGCTTCGCCGCAAAAAGAAATAAACCACTTCAAAACAAATCACAAAGAAACCAAATAATACTCAGTGATACTCACTGTAACCAAATGTAACTTATTGCGGATTTATATTATCCAGTCTACCGATTAAAAAGGCCTCCAACAAGGGAGGCCTCCAATAAATATCGATTTTAATAAACCGAGATATTTAGTTCTTCTGTGAACGTTTCACTGCATCAATAAAGACCGATTTCGCCTTGGTTGAACCGGCACGCTCGGCTTCATTCACGAGCTGCATCGCCTTGTCGATATCACCGACCTTCACCGCTTTCTCGATCTGGGCGTTGTAGAAGCTCTCGGTCTCACTCAGCATGGCGGGAGCCGGTTTGCTCGGCGCTGCGGCAACGGCTGCCGTGGTGGCCGCCGTCGCAGCCACGGCAGTGGTAGCAGGCTTGGCCTGGCTCATCGCCACCTTGTCGGCGTATTCAGGCTTGAACACGGCTTCCAGGCCTTGTCCCTTGGCCATGTCCGTGACCTTTATCTGTACCAGACCCCAGGGCGAATGGGGGATCACGGGGTCCTTGATATCCGGCTCGACCGTGCCGTTGGCACGAGCAAAGGCCTTCGCGGGGTGCAAGATGGTGGTGCTGCCCGCCGTCTCGTTGGCCGGCGCATAGACCACCATATAGGTTTCAGTGGCGGGATTGCCCGGCATACTGCGGTCCACAAACACACGCCCCTCAATCCTGTCGTTGTCGAGCAGGTGGGCTGGTTGATAGGCAAAGACCGACTCACCCAGCACGCGAGTCACCTTGAACTGGGCATCCAGCATGATCACCTTGGGAACCAGTACCGTCTTGCTGACCTGGGAGGCCAGGGTGATGGCCAGATTGCCGGTATTGGCCGGCAGACGATAGGCGGCAAAATAGCTCATGCCCTCGTCAAACTGATAACTGGGCTGCTTGCCGTCGATGGCCAGCAGCGTCTCGCCTTCCGGCAGGGAGACATAATTGAATTCGTTGAACCCTGTGCAACAACTGGTTGCCTGGGAGAGCGCCTGCTTGGCCTGATCGGCATTACTCAGAATGGAGGCGTGCTCCTGCACGGGCACCACCATGCTACCGGAACAACCGGCCAGCAGCGCGGTAACCATGGCCGCGATAGACATCTTTACCAGTTTCATTCTTCTTATCTCCATAACCCGGTTGCCACATCATGCGAAACAAAACTGCCCCCATAAGGGGGCAGTGACTAACTTAACTGAAGATATTGCTTACCACCAGGCTTCTGCTTGTACGCCAACCTGATAGGTGTCTTTGGAGGTGTTGCCTTCAAACACTTCCTTGTCTTCATCATTCGCCAGATAGGAAGCGAATACACGGATTTCCGGACGGGCCCAGAAGCTGGAGCCGGCAGACCAGGCCTGAGCCAGGGTCAGCTTGTAGCCAGCATCCTTGTCATCGGCAGCGCCATTGTTATAGCTGGTCTTGTCCTTGAAGTAACCGCCTTCGAAGATGGTCTTGTTGAAGTCATCCCACTTGTACATCGGGCGAACTACGACAGACATGGTTTCGGTCTTGTCGTTGGTATCCCACATCTCGTTGCCTACCCCGTAGACCAGCTGGTGACCCATCTCCCAGGAGTTGCCCATCGGGATGACGCCCCAGTTGATGATACGGTAGCCATCGGCACCGGCTTTGGCTTCGGCACCGTACCAGGAGCCATCACCGTAGTAGGCCATGGTCTTGGAGTAGCCTTCGGTACCGTACTGCAGTACGGTCTTGTTGAAGCCACCGAAGATGCCTTGGGTCAGTTCGGCGGTCAGCATGACGCCGTTCTTCATGTTGTCGTTCTTCAGATCTTTCTGGGCGTCTGTCTCATTGACCAGGGCATACATGGCGCCCACTTCCAGAGAACCGTCCTGCCACAGCGGGATGCCGGCATAACGCACGTCCAGGGTGTTGACGTTCAGATCTTCGTTCTTCTGGTAAACCGGATCACCGTTGCCATCTACACCAGTCTGGGTGTACTGACCGAAGACATCACCCGCGCTGCGGTCGTTTCGGACCCAGGCCAGGGAGAGCTTGCCAGGACCAGCCTGGATGCCTTCGATACCGGCGCCGGCACCGGAGATGTTCCAGTAGTAGAAGTCAGAGATGTGGATGTCGTGACGTTGGTAGAAACGCTTACCGGCCCACAGGGTGGCTTCCGGCGCGAAGCCCAGCAGCCCCTTGGCTTGCACGTTGAACTGACGCAGGGCGAAGTCGGAGTCGCCGTTGCACTGCTTGGCATCGAAGTTACAGACGGTGCCGGTACCTTCCCAGTCGTTGGAGCCGTTGGACGCCATGGCGAACATGGAGTCTACGTAGAAAGTCTTGCCATCTTTGTTGAAGACTTCCTGACCCAGCTGGACTTCGCCGTAGGTATCATTTTCGTTACCCAGACGACCAACCTTGTTGACGTTGTATTTGACCATGTCCCCGTCACCGGAAACACCGACACCGGAACGGAAGTAGCCGTGGAAATCAACGGCGAAGGCGGCTTGGGAAGCCAGGGCTGCGGTTACTGCTGCAGCGATCGGGAGCCACTTTGCTTTCATTTTCATTTTCCTTATTCCCGCTGAGAGGAGTGTGATCCTGATATTCAAGTTCTTATCACCGGAAAAACGTTTTGGTGATAACCGAGGTCGATTATAGGTACCCAAATTCCCTGCAAACATGAGCTGATTCACAAAACGATGACAAATCGCACGCCACCGACAACCACAGCCACAAAATGTCAATTAATTTTCATTTTTTGGCACCAACCACCCAAGATAAGCACAAAAAAGAAAAATAATAACCAAAGAAAGCGCTTTCAAGTATTAATTTGCAACGAGAGTTAAGTGATAAATCCATGCCGCAGTAGCAAAAACATGACTGAAATCGCTTTCAATGCGGAACTTTTAATTTTTCAATTTGTCGTGGTTGATGATGAATATGGCCAATCGCTTATCATCATTGGCGAGAAAAATAACCGGACGAAAGAGAGGATATATTTGGGGGCTGAGGCGTGACGCCCCAAAAATAAAACACCCCCGATAGCACACTCACGGAGGTGAATTTATTCTCGGGGAGAAGGGTCTGGCTACAGTCTATTTTCCCAGGTTTTCAACCAGGCCAGCGCCGCCACTTCAGGCTCATCTTCTACCGTCGCATCGATTTCCAGGTGCACAACCAGTGGCTCGGCAGCCAGCTCCTGCAACAGGGCATCCAGCGATCGCCCCGCTCCGCAGAAGTGTTCATAGCTGCTGTCTCCCATGGCGATGAGGGCATAGCGCCATCCCTTCATATAAGGAGCACGATCGGCCAGAGCACTGGCAAAGGACTGCAAATTGGGCGGTATATCCCCCTGCCCCGTGGTGGCGGTCACGATGAGCAGAAAGCGGGAGGCATCGATGTCGGTCAGCGCCGCGTCATCGAAGATCTGGCAGACATGGCCATCAGCTTGCAGGTGGTCACAGAGGGTCTCGGCCACCAGCATGGCAGAGCCGTAGACGGTGCCGACCAGGATGTCGATCTCGGCCATCAGCGACTCCTCAGGGACAGACATTGGGCCCGGCAAGACCGGGATGGGTAGGAAGAGCCCCCCTGAACAGGCGGGGGGTACGCGATTGCGCAGGCGATATCTCGTTGAGCCATAAGTCATTCCTCTGACGTACCTGGGTTACAGCATGCCACAGCCCGGTCAGAGGCAACAGATGGAAAGAGGCTCAGGCGCCGTAGTCTTGCTCGCTGGCAGGCCAGCCCAGACGGGCGAACAGACCCAGCACCTCGGGGCCCAGGGGCGCCTGGATCCGCATCGGCACCTTGAGCACCGGATGCTCGAAGCTCAGACGGTGCGCGATCAGCAGCAGGCGGTCGCACCCGTAGTGCTCGCGAAAGAAGCGGTTGTGTCGGCCATCCCCGTGGGTGGTATCACCGACGATGGGGTGGAACAGGTGATCCAGATGGCGGCGCAGCTGGTGCTTACGCCCCGTCTTGGGAAAGAGGCGGACCAGGCTGTAGCGACTGGTGGGATGCTTCTTGGAGACGGCGAAGGGCAGCTCGACCTGATGCAGACGACGAAACGCGGTCACCGCCTCCTGGGCGGGGCGATCCGGGTCGCTGAAGGCATCGGCAATCTTGTCCAGCTGCTCCTTGAGCGGATAGTCGATGAGCCCCTCTTCGGGGGCCCATCCCCGCACCAGTGCCAGGTACTCCTTGTGGACCTGACGGGCAGCAAAGGCCTCGGTCAGGGTACGGGCCACGGCAGGATCGAGAGCAAACAGCAGCACACCCGAAGTGGGCCTGTCCAGTCGGTGCACGGGGTAGACATGACGACCCCCGATCAGATCCCGGGTCATCTGCATGGCGAAACGGGTCTCGGCCTTGTCGAGCCAACTGCGGTGCACCAGGAGACCGGACGGTTTGTTCACCGCCACCAGCCAGTCATCCTGATAGAGCAGAGTCGGCTGCAAGGCATCCGCTGTCCGGGTCTGCTCGTCCATCATTGTTCGACCACTTTGCCGGAGAGCAGCAGATCGAAACGGGCGATCAGACGAAGCAGGGCCTCGACCTCCGCCAGCTCCTCTTTATAGACCTCACTCGCCATGGGATAGAGGGAGACGCTGGTCGGCAGCGGAGCCTGCAGCAGCACCAGCTGCTCCATGCGCGGGATCAGCACGAACTGCAGCCATTGATCGAAACTCAGGGTATCGACACAAAACGGCAGCTCGCTTGCCAGCGCCTCGCTCCCCGGATGGTCGGCTTGCCAGCGTTCCAGACGTTGCAACTCGGCAGTCAGCTCTCCCAGCAGACCGGCAACCAGCAGATATTGATTCATCTCGCTCACTTCCTCATCGCGGGCCCGGTCTGCGACGGGGCCCCACTCAATACGGCCATCAAAAAGGGGCGCTACTATACACCGACCCCGCAATGGCTGCCATGTTGCCGTCACCTTCATACCCTGCATCACCGCCTCTGGCTATCTGGTGCAGCCCCCTTATAATCGCCCGCATTATCTTCAAGCGGGATCTCTTCATGTCTTCCATCAACACCCTGACCGAGTTTCTGACCCAGGCCGATACCCAGTTCCAGCTGTTCGATCTGGGCCGCCAGGTGCGCCCGCTCCCCAGCGACCTCTTCGTGCGCATCGAGCAGCAGCAGGAGCCCTACCCCTGGCCGTTGCAGCAGCACGCCTGGCTCGGCGTGCACTTCTTCCAGCCGACCGAATCCAGGCACTACCTCTGGTTCCTCAAGTTCGCCCTTGATGAACGCGGCCTGCTCATCTCCAGCGGCCCCAAGCATTTCATGGATCAGGTGGTAGAGACTCTGGGCTACAAGCTCACCGGTGAACTGGACGAAGAGAAGGCCCAGCGTCTGGCGGACAACCCCTACACCTTCCGTCCGGCCGAGGCCAAGATGGCCAGTGTGCACGCCAAGCTGGCCCGCCAGCTGGAACAAGCCCCTTCCGCTTACTACGAGGCCCTCTGCCACTATCTGGCGGCGCCGGGGGAAGAGGGGTGGCAGGCCCTGGGACTGCAAGGGTTTGCAGATCTCGCGGAGCAGCTGCAGGTTGAACGCAACCTGGCACTGGTCTGCAAGGCCTTGCCCGTACTGCCGCAGGCCCCCCTCTACGCCCTGTGCCAGAGCCTGGAGAACGCCCCCCTGCCTCCTGCCCTGCAAGGCGCATTGCTGGAGCGCATCGGCAAGGAGCAGGAGTGCGCCGAGCCTGACCCCGAAACCCTGGCCTATCTGTGCCGGGCACTGGCCTCCTGCCCGGGCAACGGACTGCGCACCAACAAGCTGCTGACCCTGCTGCAAACCCGGCCAAGCCCCTCCCTGCTCCTCGCCATCGCTGGCCGCCTCTGGCCCGATCTGAAACACCCCGAACTGCTCGGCCTGTTTCTGGAGCAGCTCGCCCTGCAACCCACCCAGTTCTTCAACCAGGTATTTGCCGAGCTCGTCACGCTACCGGCATTGCGCAATGATATGCTGGCAAAACTGCGTGACCCCGAACGCAGCGAGGCCCTGGGTCTGGCCATCGGTCGCCTGTTCGCTGCCACCTAGGCCCGACACAACGGCCCTGTTGCCTGAGGTGAACAGGGCCCCACACACATCACAGAAGGAACCCGCTGATGGGAGAAATGCTTGGGATCTTGCTGCTCGGCCTCGTTGGCTGGGCCTTCTGGCAACAGCGCCGCCAGGCGGAGTTGGCTTGGCAATACATGCGCCGCTACTGCCAGCACCACGACCTGCAACTGCTGTCGCTGGCGCGGACACACCGTGCCCTGGGGCACAAGCCCCTGCGCCTGCTCACCTACTACCAGTTCGAGTTCTCCAGCGACGGAGAGAGCCATTATCAGGGGCAGCTCTGCATGCAGGGGCTGCATGTCGCCGGTGTCGAGCTGCCACCCCATCGTCTCCCCTCCTAGATTTGAGAGCACGGGGGCTGGCTATACTCTTCCACAGCCCCCTTCCAAGGAGTACCGACATGGAATTGCTCACCCATGACATGGCCGCCCTGTTTGCCCAGCTGGGGCTGGCCAGTGACGACATCAGCCAGCAGCGTTTTATCCGCGACCATCCCATCGATCGCCATACCCAGTTGCCCGACGCGCCGTTCTGGACGCCTTCCCAGGCAGGCTTTCTGCGCGATGCCCTCAGCCACGACGCCGACTGGGCGGAAGCCATCGACCAACTGGATGTGATGCTGCGCCAGGGGACCTGATCCCCGCACTCCCGGCGGCCAGCGTTGGGTAGACGCGGAGCCGCCAATCCCCTCCCTCCATCGCCCAGGCGCCCCTCCCTCTCGCCACCCACGCCCTTCGCTCCGCTTTCCTGATGGACAGGCTTTGATTAAGCTCTGTGCCACTATCCACCCGCAGCAAGACGGCCGTGCAGGAGCCAAGATGTCAGCCCAAGAGATCATCCAGATAGCCAACGAACTCAGTGCCAGGGGGATCACCCCCTCTACCGCCATGGTCAAGGCCCGCCTCAGCCATCCCGTGCCCATGGCCGAGCTGCTCAAGGTGTTGAGCCAGTGGAAGCAACAACCCCAGCCCGCGGCGACAGCGCCCGCCCCCGCCAGTGCCCCCGAGGCGTCCCCCTTGGCCACGGAAAGCGTCACTCTTCAGCAACTGAGCGAACAGCTCGCCCGGCTGGAGCAGAAGGTCGATCGCCTCACCGATCTGCTGCTCAACCAGAAGCCGGGTTGACCCATCGCCATGTATATCCTCGAACTCACCTTTGAGTGCTACCGCGATACCTCCCTCGGGGAGGCCGAGCGGGCCATCGTCCACTACCTCGACATGCTGCGCTATCAGGGTCAGATCCTGGGGCGGGAGTTTCCCACCAGCATGCACGAAGGCTATTTCGTCAGCCGGGTGGTCTGCCCGGAGCAGGACAGCCTGCACCCTGACAACCAGAGCGAGCTGGTCGCCCTTGCCGAGCAAGGTCTGCACCAGGCGGGCCTGCTCGCCCCCAAACTCCACCTGCAAGGGGCGGATCTGCTCTCGGACAGTACGGACCCGTGCGCAGAGCAGGGGGAGCGTCCCAGCTGGATGCTGCTCTACACCAGCTTCCTGCACAGTTGCTCCCCCCTGCGCTGTGGCGATCACTTCGCCCCCATCCCGCTCTATCGGCTGCCCGCCGTCGCCAACGGTGATCACAAGCAGATCATCAAGTGGCAGGAAGATTGGGAAGCCTGCGATCAGTTGCAGATGAACGGCTCCATCGCCGAGCACGCCGCCCTGCACGAAATCGGCGAGGTGGGCAGCCGCCTTCATCGCCGGGGCAGCGATCTCGCCAGACGGCTGGAGGTCCTGAGCGGCATCCCCACCTATTACTATCTCTACCGGGTAGGCGGCCTGAGCGCCGCCGAAGAGCGGGCTCGCCCCTGCCCTGGCTGTGGTGGCCCATGGGCGCTGGCCGCCCCCCTGCACGAGATCTTCGACTTCAAGTGCGAGCCTTGCAGGCTGGTCTCCAACCTCTCCTGGGACTTCAAGGAGTAGGTGCCCACCGCGCACAATGGCGCATTAAAAAGAGAGGGCCTTGCCAGGTGGCAAGGCCCTCTCTTTTGGAGCATCACTGGGGCAAGGTTTCCAGTCGCGCCAGAAAGGCCGGCAACGAGGGGGCCAGCGTCAGGCGCCGTCCGGAGTCCAGCCACTCCAGCCACACCTGGCCGCTCTCGTTATCGAGGGAGACCAGCGTCATCTCGTTGCGGGTCGTGGCAATGAAGAGTGAAGGGGATCGCTTCAACTTGCGCAGCATCAGCAGGTGGCCGATGAGGTTCTCCTTGAGCAGATCCAGATCGGCGTCGTTCCACGGCAGGATGAGTTCGATGCGCAGCCCCTTGAAAGAGCAGGGCAGAGGGCGGCTGAACCAGTGGCCAAACAGGGCGATGGCGCTGGGATGCAGGGTCAGCTCCAGGGCGTTCGCCATGGCCGTGAAGTCGACTGCCTGCTCCCGCTGGAACGGACGCCAGGCTACCCGCCCCTCCCTGGGTTCATCCAGCTCGCAAGGAGAGCGCCAGTCGGCCTCCCAGTCACACAGGGGCAGCCCCCGCCTTCCTTCACCATCGCGCTGCCAGCGTAAAAAGAACTGCTTCAGGGCAGACAGGACTTGATCCGACATCGATATTCCCCACAATAGCGGCCTCTGATGGCCGCAAGTACCTGATCGAAAAATCGGGCCATTGCACCATCAAACCCTTTATCAGACAAGCGTGAGCAAACCAGCATGAGCAAACAAGAGAGATACGCCGGCGCCAGTGCGCTGCAAGGCCTGAGCCTGGGGCAGCAGTCCGCCTACATCAGCCAGTACACCCCGAGTCTGCTGCAGCCCGTGCCACGCAGCCTGAACCGCGACGATCTTGGCCTGAGAGGTGAACTGCCCTTCCAGGGGTGCGACGTCTGGACCCTGTATGAACTCTCCTGGCTCAATGCCAAAGGCAAGCCCGTGGTTGCCATCGGGGAGGTCTTTGTGCCGGCCACCAGCCCGAATCTCATCGAGTCCAAGTCGTTCAAGCTTTACCTGAACTCCTTCAACCAGACCCGCTGCGACTCCCTGGAGGCAGTGCAAGCGCTGCTGGTTCAGGACCTGAGTGGCTGCGCTGGTGCCCCGGTGAGCGTCACCCTCTTCACCCTCGACCAGGCCACCCACCAGATAGCCCAGCTGCCCGGTGAGTGCATCGACAACCTGGATATCGAGGTGGATGGCTACGAGTTTGACGAGACCCTGCTGCAAGGGGCCGCCGGTCGCGAGATCGTGGAGGAGACCCTGCACAGCCACCTGCTCAAGTCCAACTGCCTGGTGACCAGCCAGCCGGACTGGGGATCCGTGGTGATCCACTATCGCGGCCCGCGCCTCGACCGGGAGAAGCTGTTGCGCTACCTCATCTCGTTCCGCCAGCACAACGAGTTCCACGAGCAGTGCATCGAGCGCATCTTTACCGATCTCAAACACTTCTGCGCCCCGGAACAACTGACCGTCCATGCCCGTTACACCCGCCGCGGCGGCCTGGACATCAACCCTTTCCGCAGCGACTGGGAGCCGGTTCCGGCGAACCTGCGCCTCATTCGCCAGTAATCACCGGCGCCGCCATCCTGCGGGCTGCGGCCCGCTGCGCATCACCTCAGTAAACTCTGGACGGGCGGGGGTGGGCTTGGATAACATGCCTGCACCTCCGTGCCGTTCTTAATCCAATGAATCAACTGTTTTTTCTGGCAATGATGATGTCCTCCCTGTCGGCTCCTGATCTGGATCTGGCCAAGGAGCAGTTGTCCATCGACCTGCAGCAGGCCCAGACCCTGGTGCTGACCGATCCCGCCAGATGTGCCCAGATTGCCACCTCCTTCCTCGAACGCACGGCCAACAATCCCAAGCAGATCATCAGCAACCGTCAGGAGTACGGCTATCGCGAGCCGATGCTGAACTACGGTACCGCCACCCAGACCACGGGCGCCTATCTGCTCAAGGGGGAGTGTCTGCAGCAGCTAGGGCAGTTCACCCAGGCACAGGAGTCCTTTGAGCAGGGCATCGCCATGGCCGAGAAAGAGCAGCAGTTCGAGCTGCAGGCCCATGGGCTCTATCTGCTGGTTAGAAGCCGCAACCTGCAACAGCATACCCATGGCGCCGCGTCCCCCCTGCTCGACAAACTCGACAAACTGCTGGCCAATCCCGACCTCAAGGAGAGCCAGTTGCAGGTCTACAGCCGCTTGCTGCGCGTCAACGCCAGCATAGAGGAGCGGCAATTCGATCTCGCCAAACAGCAGCTGGCAGAGACCCGCAAATGGGCGGATCACGCCAAACAGCCTCTGGCCAGGGCCTGGACCAGCGCCGTGGGCGGGGATCTCTATCAGGCTCTGGATCAGCCCCAGCTTGCACTGGGGGAGTACATCGAAGCACAACAGCAAGCCAAGCCCCTGCAGGATCCCCTCTTCCTCGGCCTGCTCTCGAACCAGATGGTCAGCCTCTATCAGGAAGAGCAGGAGCCACAAAAAGCGCTGCAATACGCCAGCGAGGCGGCCAACTATTTTCATGCTCTCGGCAATCCTTCCATGCTGAGCGACGCCCTGATCGTGCTCGCCCGCCTCAACCGCGATCAGGGCGAGATGAACATGGCGCTGGTCTATTTCTTCAATGCCCTCGACCTGCTGGACGAGAGCAGCAACCGCACCCGCATCGCCCACCTCAAGTTCGAGATAGGCAAGACCTACCTGCAGACCGGCAACCTCAACCTGGCGCGAAACTACCTGAACGCCGCACGCCAGTCCCATGAGCTGGGGGATGACAAGGAGTCGCTCATCGACACCCTGCTGTTGCTGGGAGAGCTGCACCTCAAGCAGCAGGAGGCGGGCATCGCCATCCTGCAGTTGGAGAACGCCCTCACCCTGGCCAACCGGATTGGGGACATCCGGCGCCAGTTCGAGATCTTCCGCCTGCTCTCCGTCGCCTATGAGCAGAAGGGTTACCTCCAGCAGGCCCTGGAGAGCTACAAGAATTACCACCAGCGCAGCGAACTGGTTCGCCAGCAACAGCTGGCGCTGGAGCAGGAGGCGGTGCGCGACAACTACGCCCAGGTGGAGCGTGTGCAACAGGTCAAGGAGCTGGAACAGCAACTCGACGTCAGCCAGCACCAGCAGGAGCGATACCTCTGGACCAGCGTCAGCACCGGGCTGCTGCTGGCACTCTTCATCTATCTGTTCTTCACCCTCTGGCTGAAACTGCGGGTCGCGCGCCTTCATGCCAAGCAGCTGGGAGAAGCCCTGCTGGTAGAGCCGCGCAGCGGCCTGGCCAATTGGCAGCGACTGATGAGCCGCTGGCCGCGGGAGATGGCCAAGCGCCAGCAGAAATCCGAGCGCTGGTACCTGAGCGAACGCCCCACCAGCGAATTTGACGACAAGCTGCACTACCTGCTGTTCCGGGTTCCCTTCCTGATCAACAGCCTGGAGCAGCACGGCTATCAGGTCAGCCGCGAGATAGAGCAGGCCTTCGGCCGTTACGTCAACGAACTGACCCCGCAGGATGGCCGCATCTACGACCTGCGCGAAGGCCACCTGCTCTATGTGGTGCCCCAGCGCCACGTGGCCCAGTTGCATCAGCTGGCCCAGACCCTGCTCGACACCCTGGCAGCCTTCCCCTGCGAGCACCCGCTGGACAGGCGCATCAGCCTCGGCATCGTCAGCCATCCCTTCCTGCCCAAGGCAGCCATGGCCCTCGATCACCACGGCCTGTTCGATCTCTGCTACCTGGCCCTCTCGGGTGCCATTCAGCTCAGCGAAAAATGCCAGCAGAGCGTCTGGCTTGAGCTGGCCGCCATCGATTGCCAGCAGGCCGCATTTTTTAACGGAGATGTGTGGCAATGCTGCTTGATGGCAATTGACAAGGGACTGGTAAAAGTAAATTCTTCTCATGAAAAGCAATGGGTTAACTGGCTTGCGCTTTCACGGATGAAGGTTGCGGACAATCCTTGACAAAAAAGGTACTCAACGGGGTCTTTGATTGGCTTTCTGTTGCTGGACGAAACAAAAACGATAATGACAACAGGGCGACCTGAAGAATGAATGATATGGCTGCCGTAACAGGACAACTGGCAAGACTCAGGGAATCCCTCCAGCAGAAACAGCAGGAGCTTGACGGCATGGCGAGCTTCTCCGATGCCGAACGCACCCGCAGTATCCAGTTCATCGGCAAGTTGATGCAAGCCTGTCGCGGCCACGATCGCGAGCTCGACAACCGGCTCGCCAAGCTCAAGCAGAAACTTGAAGGCAACCCTCCGCTCACCTCCATCGATGCCGATCTGATCGCCATCGAGAAGCTGTTGCAGCAGCACAGCCACACCATGGAAGAGTCCATCAGCCTGACCCGGGCAGCCATCGATCTCGGCAGCAAACAGCTCAAAACCATCAAGGGGTTTCCGGAAGATACCCGCCGCGCCCTCAAGGAGTTTCTCGCCAGCCCGGAGAGTTACGGCATCGGCGATCACCAGAAGAAGGTGATCCGGCTGCTGGAGTTCTACCAGCAGGCGATCAAGATCCAGCTGCTGCCGCGCAAGCCGCTGATCCCCCCTTCGGCGGAGATCCCCACCGAGCTCTCCAGCCCGGCCCCTACCGACTCCTTTGACATCAAGGCACATGCCCAGATTTCAGACGAGTTGCAGCGTCTCATCACCGAGCTCGACTTTGCCGGCGCCGTGGGCGAGAGCCTCGCAGACATCCGCCGCCAGTTGCTCGGGAGCATCACCCCTGCCCTGCTGGCCGAAGTCTGCCTGCAGATCATCGAACTCATCATCGAGGGTACCCGGGAAGAGCGCAAAGCCTCCCAGGCGTTTCTCAGCACCCTGAACGAGAGTCTCTCCTCGGTCCATTACAGCTTTACCGAATCCCTGGATGAAGGGCGGGCGCTGCAAAATGCCGCCCATCTCAGCGGACAGGCGCTGGAGCGGGAACTCGCCGCCATCGATCGCGCTATGGCAGCCCATGACTCGCCACAGATACTCAGGGGCGCCATTTCTGGGCATCTGGACACCATCCGCCGGCTGCAGCAGGAGCGGGAGGAGATGGCCAACCGCGAGCGCCACCTGCTCACCCACCTCTCCAACATGGAAGCCAAGCTCAGGTTGATGAAGGACGAGACCGCCGAGTACAAGAAGCGGCTCAGCATCCAGAAACACAAGCTCTTCCTCGACAGCCTGACCCAGGTACACAACCGGGCGGCCCTGGACGAGCGGCTCGAGCTCGAATACAAACGCTGGTTACGCTATGGCACCCCCCTGTGCCTGGCCATCATCGACATCGACCACTTCAAGCACATCAATGACAATTACGGCCACATGGCCGGCGACAAGGCATTGAAGGTGGTTGCCAAGGCCCTGCAGAACGCCTTGCGCGACACCGACTTCATCGCCCGCTTTGGCGGTGAGGAGTTCGTGGTCCTGCTGCCGAACATCAATCCGGACAAGTACCAGAAGCCGCTGGAGAACCTGCGTCAGACCATCAAGAGCATCCCGTTCCGCTTTCGCGATGCCAGGGTCGAGATCACCATCTCCATCGGTGCCACCCTGTTTCGGACCGGCGACCATACCACGGATGCGTTCGAGCGCGCCGACAAGGCGCTTTACAGTTCCAAGCACTCCGGCCGGGATCAGGTCAATCTCGCCTGAATCCGCTTTGAGGGGCGGCTAAAAAAGCGGCAAACGCACAGTCCCCCTATTCCCCTGCCCACCCCCTTGCCTCTACTATCGAACCCGAGGGATGCCAAAGCATCCCGTTTTCTCCCCAGGGAAAGCACAACGATAACAAGCGAGTGAAAGGGGAAATTATGATTACACACATCAATCCCGTGGGCAGCATGGACCTGCTGTCCCAGCTCGAGGTGGATCGCCTCAAGCAGACGGCCTCCAGCGATATCTATCAACTGTTTCGCAACTGCTCGCTGGCGGTCCTCAACTCCGGCAGCCATACCGACAGTTCCAAAGAGATACTGGAACGTTTCAAATCCTTCGATATTCACGTGATCCGGCGCGAGCGCGGGGTCAAGCTCGAGCTGTTCAACGCCCCCGAGCACGCCTTCGTCGACGGCGAGATCATCCGCGGCATCCAGGAGCACCTGTTCTCCGTGCTGCGGGACATTCTCTATGTGTCGACCCAGCTCGAGTCCAATCGTCTGGTCAACCTGACCAGCTCCACCCATATCTCCAATGTGGTGTTCGCCATCCTGCGCAACGCCAAGGCGATCCTGCCCGGCGCCGATCCCAACCTGGTGGTCTGCTGGGGCGGCCACTCCATCAACGAGGTGGAATACCAGTACACCCGGGCGGTGGGTAGCGAGCTGGGTCTGCGCGAGCTCAACATCTGTACCGGCTGCGGTCCGGGTGCCATGGAGGGCCCCATGAAGGGGGCCGCCGTCGGCCACGCCAAGCAGCGGGTGCGCAACGGCCGTTACATCGGTCTCACCGAGCCTTCCATCATCGCCGCCGAACCGCCGAACCCCATCGTCAACGAGCTGGTGATCCTGCCGGACATCGAGAAGCGGCTGGAAGCCTTCGTGCGTCTGGGTCACGGCATCATCATCTTCCCGGGCGGGGTCGGCACTGCCGAGGAGCTGCTCTACCTGCTCGGCATCATGATGCACCCGGCCAACGATCGCCAACCCATCCCCATCGTGCTGACCGGCCCGAAAGAGAGCGCCGACTACTTCCGCGCCATCGACGACTTCGTCAAGGCGACCCTGGGGGAAGCCGCCACCAGTCTCTACCGGATCATCATCGGCGATGCGCCCGAGGTGGCCCGCGTGATGAAGGAGGCGATGCCGAAGATCCGCGAATACCGCAAGTCGGTGGGAGATGCCTACTCCTTCAACTGGTCCCTGCGGATCGAGCCCGAGTTCCAGCTGCCGTTCGAGCCGGATCACGCCAGCATGGCCAGCCTGGATCTGCATCGCAACCAGCCACCCCAGCTGCTGGCAGCCAACCTGCGCCGCGCCTTCTCAGGCATCGTCGCAGGCAACGTCAAGGAAGGGGGCATCAGGGCCATCGAGAAGAAGGGTCCCTTCAAGCTGCACGGCGACAAGGAGCTGATGCACCTGATGGACAGGTTGCTGGAAAGCTTCGTCAAGCAGCAGCGCATGAAGCTGCCGGGCAGCCAGTACGTTCCCTGCTACGAGATAGTCAAATAGCCGGGACACCACAATGCACCGGAGGGGCCCATGGGCCCCTCTTTCATTGACTGGTCTTCTACGGGGTTAGCAGGAGACGCCACCATTGTTACAATGGCACTCCCCGACGCCCGGAGTGCCCCATGCCACACCTGCTCATCATCGATGCCCTCAACCTCATCCGCCGACTGCACGCGGTGCAGAGCCAGCAGGGACTGACCCCGGCCCAGGCCCTGCTCGCCACCCGAGCCAACCTCATCAACACCTGCAAGAAGCTCCTGGCAGCCAGCGAGCCGACCCACGCCATCGCGGTCTTTGACGGTGAGGTCCACAGCTGGCGCAAGACGCTCTATCCCCCCTACAAGGAGGGCCGCACCCCCATGCCGGATGAGCTGAGGGAAGGGCTTGCCGACCTGCAGGACGCCTTCTGGGAGTGCGGTGTGGATGCCCTGCTCTCCCAGACCGACGAGGCGGACGATCTCATCGCCACCCTGGCAAGCGGCATTGCCCAGCACGGCGCCAGCGCCACCATCATCTCCACCGACAAGGGGTTCTGCCAGCTCATCTGCCCGCAGATCCGGGTGCGGGATTACTTCAACAAACGCTGGCTGGATGCCGCCTTCGTCCAGCAGCAGTACGGCGTTACACCGACCCAGCTTGTGGACTTCTGGGCCCTGACCGGTATCGGCGGCTCCAACATCAAGGGGGTGCCCGGCATCGGCCCCAAGACCGCCACCCAGTTGCTGCAGCAATACGGGGACCTGGCTGCCATGCTGGAGGCCTGCGAGCGGGAGGAGGCCACCAGACCCCTGCTCAAGCTGCGCCAGCACCGGGAAGAGGCCCTGCTGGCCCAACGCCTGGTCCGGCTGCAGCACGATATCCCGCTCGGGTTCAACCTGCGGGAGATCCGCTACCCTCCCGTCCCTGATGCCGGGGCGTGATCCCCAGCACACCATTTCCCAAGACAGGCCGTACCTGTTGACATAAATGGGTAAAATGTAAAGAAACATGGAGGATGTGGTGCAAAAATGGTATAAAGCCGACGAATCCTCCCCCTCTGTTCCCTAGAAGTGGATACGCCTCATGTCAAAAAGAAAGATTACCGTCATCCCGGGCGACGGCATCGGCCCCAGCATCATCGAATCCGCCATCCAGATCCTGACCCACGCGGGTTGTGACTTCGACTACGAATACGCAGACGCCGGTCTGGTAGCCCTGGAAAAACATGGCGAACTGCTGCCCCAGGCCACCCTCGACCTGATCGAGAAGAACAAGGTCAGCCTGAAAGGCCCGCTCACCACTCCGGTCGGCGGCGGCTTCACCTCCATCAACGTCTCCCTGCGCAAGAAGTTCAATCTCTACGCCAACGTGCGCCCCGTCCTCTCCTTCAAGGGCACCAAGAGCCGTTACGACAACATCGACATCATCACGGTGCGCGAGAACACCGAAGGCATGTACTCCGGTGCCGGCCAGAAGCGCAGCGATGACAACCAGAGCGCCGAGGCGATGAGCATCATCACTCGGGAAGGGGCCGAGCGCATCGTCACCTTCGCCTTCGAGCTGGCGCGCCAGGAAGGACGCAAGAAGGTCACCATCATCCACAAGGCCAACATCCTCAAGTCCACCTCCGGCCTGTTCCTGGAAGTGGCCCGTCAGGTCGCGGCCCGCTACCCGGACATCCAGAACGAGGAGATGATCGTCGACGCCGCCTGCATGAACCTGGTGATGTACCCGGAACGCTTCGATGTGATGGTCACCACCAACCTGTTCGGCGACATTCTCTCGGATCTCTGTGCCGGTCTGGTGGGGGGGCTGGGCATGGCGCCGGGCGCCAACATCGGTGAAGGGGCCGCCATCTTCGAAGCGGTACACGGCTCTGCGCCGGACATCGCCGGCAAGAACATCGCCAACCCCACCTCGGTGATCCTCGCCTCCATCCAGATGCTGGAGTATCTCGGCATGCAGGACAAAGCGGAGCGCATTCGCGAGGCCGTGCGGGCGACCATCGAGTCCGGCGATCGGGTGACCCGTGACCTGGGGGGCACAGCGTCCACCAGCGAATTCACCCAGGCCATCATCGACCGTCTATAAATAGAATCCAACCATATGATTTTAAAAGGGAGCTTCGGCTCCCTTTGTTTTATGCCAACGCCTCCCTACCTCCCACGCCAGATGAATACTATGTTGATATGAGGGATAAGGAGATCCACCATGCGTGCTACTTTCATCTTGCTGATTGTCAGCAGCAGTGCCACGGCATTAGACAGGCCAGTCGACAATGCCTGGTTGACGCCGCCCCCCCAGCACGAGGCGCCAGCCAAGCAGACCTGGCAATCCACCCTGGATACCAACGATCTGCTCAAACAGCCCAAGCCGCTCTCTCTGGGGGTGGATATCACCACCGACAGCAACGGCAATCGGCAGGTCACCCCCTATCAGAAGCTGAACCTCACGGCAGAGAAGAGCGTCAGCCTCTCCTTCGAAAAGCAAAAGCCCAGGATCAAGTTCAACGCTGGTGGCATCAACACCTCTGTCAAGCTTCGCGGGGATGGCGTCAAGATGCAGTTCAACCCCAGTGACAAGACCATTCCCCTGCAAATTGAGCTGAAGATCACCGACGACGAGTCCATGATGCGTCTGGACTACCGCTTCTGATGACCCAGACACAAAAAAACCGGACGTCGCCGTCCGGTTTTTTCATGCCCTGTTCCCGATGCTGCTTCAGGACTTGGGGGACAGCTTGGAGACCCAGAACTTGTTGTAAACGTGCACCGTGATCTCTTCGCGATCGTGATAGAGCTGTTTGGCCTGAATGATGAAACCGCCGTCGATGTCGGCCAGCAGTCCGCGCAGCACCTCGATGTTGTGCACCGCCTCGGCGTAGCGCTTCTTCATCGGCAGCTTGAGGTTGAACATGGCTTCCTGACAGTCGTTCTCCCTGAACCAGTCGGCCACCATGTGGGTCACTCGCGCCGGTTTGTCCACCATGTCGCACACCAGCCAGTAGGTATTCTTCTTGCTCGGCCGCCACACGAAACCATCGTCACGGATGTGCTTCACCTGACCTGTGTCCATCAGGGATTGGGCCATCATGCCGTTGTCCACCGCCGTCACCATCATGCCGCGACGCACCAGCTGATAGGTCCAGCCACCCGGGCAGGCACCAAGATCCACGGCCTTCAGGCCGGAGCACAGGCGCAAGTCCCACTCTTCCTTCGGCACGAAGACGTAGAACGCCTCTTCCAGCTTGAGGCTGGAGCGGCTCGGGGCATCGGCCGGGAATCGCAGGCGCGGGATCCCCATGTGGAAGGCAGAGTTGTTGAAGGAGTAGGAGTACCCCAGCATCAGGTGGTCATTGGCCAGGAAGAAGGCGTGGAACACGGGACGGTTCGGGGTCTCCTTCTTGGTCAGGATCTCGTTGCTGCGCAGCGCCTGGCGAAGCGGCACGGTGAACTTGCGGCAGAAGGCGGAGAGCTCCTTCGCCTCGTTGGTATCGGCCGTCTCAACCCGAAGATCACCGCAAATGGCGTAACCGCTCGCCGCCTCCAGGATGGGAGAGACCCGATCGCTTATTTCCAGATCTTTCAGCTCGTGGGTCACCACCAGCATCTGGCGAATGAAGATGAGCTCGCGGAACGGCAGCTTGCGCGCCAGCAGATCGGCCTGCTCCTCGTCATACAACTCGAAGATCACATAGCCGCTGTCGTCCTTGACCCGGGCAAAGCCGTAGCACTGCATGTTGCCGGCACGCTCGGTGATCTCTGCCGCCGCCTCTTTCTCAAAACCCGGGCGGCAATAAAGCAGCAGATTATTCATTCTTTCCTCCAAGACGACAGCCGGCCCACATCAGAGCCGCCCATCCCAACATAAAACAGAGGCCACCGGCCGGGGTGATGAGCCCCAGCCCCTTGCTGCCAAGCAGCACCATGGCGTAAATACTGCCGGAGAATCCCAGGATCCCCAGCACAAAGACGGCGCCCGCGAAGGTGATCACCTTGCCGCGCACGCCGCACAACCCCAGCACCAGCAGGGCCAGGGCGTGGAAAAACTGGTATTGCACGGCGGTGTTGAACGCCGCCAGCAACGAAGGAGCGATGCCGGTCGCCGCCAGCCCATGAGCGCCGTAGGCCCCGAGCATGGTGGCCGTCAGGCCGAAGAAGCCCGCCAGCACCAGCCAATGTCGTTGGATCTGCATCTTCTCTCCTTGCACGCTTCTTCTCTCGACCCGCTCGAGATGGTCAGGAGCGGCCCACCGCCGCGATAAAACCCTTGATCCGCTCCGCGGCCAGGCGCAGGTTCTCCTGCTCGCTCATGCCGCTCGCCTTTCTCGGTTTGAAACCATGATCCCCGTCGGTCAGCCAGTGGACCGATACGGCGGGTGAGAAGGGGAAATCGGCCAGCTCGGCGCGGGAACCGAAGGTATCGCGCTCCCCCTGCAGCAGCAGTGTGGGCGTCGTGATCAGCTTGAGCACCTCGCCCCGCCATGCGTCGGGCTTGGCCGGGGGGTGGAAAGGATACCCGAGAACGATCAATCCTGCAGCATCCATCTCGTCGCCCCCCTCGCAAAACAGCTCGGCCGCCATCCTTCCCCCCATGGACTTGCCCGCCAGAAACAGCCGGGGATGGGCAAACTGACGCACCATCTCGCGCCAGTGAGCCAGCAGCACGGGTTGTCTGTCCGGCGGCCTGCGTTTGCCGTCCTGAGCTCGTTTGGTCATATAGGGGAAGTTGAAGCGCACCACCTCGATATCCGGCCCCGCCAGCAGTCGCGACAACTCGGCCAGGAAGCTGTGCTCCATGCCCGCCCCCGCGCCGTGGGCCAGCAGAATGCGAACGGGGGCGTCACTCGCCCCCTCTCTTGTCAGGTCAGTCACCAGGTCAACTCCTCAGGCATCGGCAAGGCGGGCACGCCTGCGGGCCTCTTCCTGCTCCACCAGTTCCAGCATCCAGTCACGGAAGGCCACTATCTTGCCCTGATCGGACTGCTGCTCCTGACACACCAGATAGAAAGCGTTCTTGCTCACCAGCACCTGCTCGAACGGGCAGATGAGACGACCCGCCTCTATCTCCGGCTGGGCCAGCACGCTGTGGCCGAGCGCCACCCCCTGACCGTGGATCGCCGCCTGGATCACCATGGTGGAGTGGCTGAAGATGGGCCCCTGATTCACATTGGGGGCATCGATGTCGAGCTGGCGGAACCAGGCCTTCCAGTCGCGCCGGGAGGTGTCGTGCAGCAGGGTGTGACGGGTCAGATCGTCCGGGGTGCGCAGGGGCTTGGGGCCGGTCAGCAACAGGGGCGAGCAGACCGGGATCAGGTACTCGGTGTGCAGCTTGTCCGAACGAAGACCCGGCCAGTTGCCGCGGCCGTAGTAGATGGCCACGTCCACGTCGTCGGTCAGCGACCCCTCGTCCATGTCCACCGCCTTGATCCGCACATCGATGTCCGGGTGGCGTTCGCTGAACTTGACCAGGCGGGGCACCAGCCACTGGATGGCGAAGCTCGGCTGCAGGGAGACGGTGAGCGCCCCCTTGGCGCTGCGGGCCAGCAGCTTGTCGGTCGCCTCGGAGATGGAGGCGAAGATGTCCTTGATGTCGAGGAAGTAGCTCTGCCCCTCCTCGGTCAGTAGCAGGGAGCGATTCTTGCGGCGAAACAGCTTGATGCCGAGATACTCCTCCAGCGCCTTGATCTGGTGGCTGATGGCTGCCTGGGTCACGAACAGCTCTTCTGCTGCGCGGGTAAAGCTCAAGTGACGAGCCGCGGCTTCAAACGCTTTCAGTGCATTGAGCGGAGGTAAACGACGAGACATGGAATCGGCCGACGATGAATTTTTCTAATGAGGCGCATTATAAATTGTCGGTTGCGGGTCGACCAGTGAATAAACATAATTCGCCACGCAATTCGTTGTCATATGGCTCACACCTTCTCTTCCATGTTGGTTTACATGTGGTTTTTGTGAGTGAGTCGACAGTGATTGTGGTGTTGTGTTTCTTCCTCTGCGGGAAGAAGGGCTAAATCAGGTCGATTTAACCCAGTCTGTCATCTGAATGTGTTTGGCGCCTCCGGTTGGATGGCGCCTTTTTTCTTATCCTCCCCTACACCCGGAACTGGCCCACCAGTTGCTGCTGCTTGTCCGCCAGTTGCGACAGCTCGCGCCCGTTGTCGGCGGAGGTCGCCGCTTCCGCCCGAATGGTATGGCTCACATCGCGAATGTTGCTGACGTTGCGATTGATCTCGTCCGCCACTCCGCTCTGCTCCTGCGCGGCCCTCGCGATCTGCTCGTTCATCTGGTGGATGGTGCCGACCGCCTGGATGATCTGCTCCAGCACGCTGACCGACTGCTCCACCTTGGTGAGGGTCAGATCCGCCTGGTGATGACCGGTCAGGATCGCCTTCACCACCGCCTCCGTCCCCGACTGCAACTGGCCGATGAGGTTCTGGATCTCGACGATGGCGTTCTGGGTTCGGCCCGCCAGGTTGCGCACCTCGTCGGCGACCACCGCAAAACCGCGCCCCTGCTCACCGGCTCGGGCCGCCTCGATGGCCGCGTTCAAGGCCAGCAGGTTGGTCTGCTCGGCGATCCCCTGGATCACCACCAGGATGTCGTTGATGTTGTCGCTGTTGGCGGAGAGGTGCTCCACCACTGGTTTGGCATCGCTTATCACCGTCATCAGTCTGGACATGGCCTCCTGGGTCTGCGCCACCACGGACTTGCCCTCCTGGGCCGCCGTGTCGGCCTCATCGGCCGCCGCCACCGCCGCATTGGCATTGCCGGCGACCTGCAGGGCGGTAGCGCTCAACTCTTCAAACGCGGTCGCCACCAGATCCACCTCCTGATACTGGGACTGCATGCCGGCGCTGGTACGGGCTGCCCCTTGCGCCGCCAGGGCCGCACTGGCCCGAGTGCCCGCAACGGTGTCGATCACCTGGCTGATGGTGGATTGCAGCTTGTCCAGGAAGTTGTTGAACCACTTGGCCAGCTCGCCTATCTCGTCATCCCTGCGCAGATCGATGCGCTGGGTGAGATCCCCCTCCCCGCTGGCAATGTCCTTGAGGCGTGCCACCACGGCGCGGATGGGCGCCACGATGCGCTGGGCCATCAGCCAGATGCAGAGCAGGGCGAGCGCCGAAATCCCGCCACCTATGGTGAGCTGGGTGGCCACGCTGCGCTGGGCCTGATCCTCAAGCTCCCCTTGCAGTTGCAGGGCCGAGGCGAGCACCACGGCGCGGGGCAGCTCGATATAGATGCCCCACTTGCGATCCGTACCGCGCATGCTGACCGGCACGAAGGTCTGCAACAGTGCGCCATCCGGGCTCCAGCGCGTCACCACATCTCCCTTGGTCAGCCACCCCTTGAGATCCTGCGCCAGCCCTTGCTGCTCCAGCAGATTGCCAAGGGCGACCGGGAACCCTTCCACGCCGGCCACCCGCCCTTCACTGCTGAGCAGAAGCACCTTGCCCTGCCCCTTGTAGAGGGTCCGGCCCATCTCTTCCACCAGGCTCTGCAGGGTCCCCAGGGAGATGTCGACCCCCACCATGCCAAGCAGGGAACCCTGGTCCAGCAGCGGCACGGTCACCGAGGTCATTAACACCTGCTGGGTCCCCACCTCGTCCACATAGGGTTCGAGCAGACAGAGCGCCTTGCTGCGGATGCTGCAACTGTACCAGTCGTTCTCAAGGCCGCCGTGTCCGGAGGGCTTGTCGTTGGCCAGCATCGCCTCGTCCATCACCTCCAGGCTGACCTTGCCGTCGACCCTGGCCCAATAGCTGGAAAAACGCCCCTTGTCGTTGGCGCCGAGCGCCGTCGACCCCTGATAGTTGTCATCCTCCCCGTCGAGCTGGTTGGGTTCGAATACCGCATAGACACCGAGCAGGTTCGCTGACGACTCCGCCGCATCCTGCAACTGCTGGTTGACGGCATTGCGCAGCGCCTCGGAGTGAACGAAGTTGTCGGCCGCGTTCTTGCGCTGGAACAGAATGCCCTCGGCAAGCAGGGTCGCCCTGAAGTAAGCCTCATCGAGGTAGCTGGTCACCCGGGCTGCCTGGGTCGCCCCCATGGCCTGCATCCAGTTTTCTGCCGCGTGCTGCCCCTCCAGGGTGGTGGAGGTGAGCACCTGCTCCTGCATGCGGGCCGCGTTGAAAAGAGAAGAAGCCACCAGCGCGACGGCACTGGCCAGCAGACAGCAACCGGCGATCAGGGTGATCCGTCCCTGAACAGAAAGAGAACTCATGCCACTATTTCCTAACGTCTACAGATGTGAACACTGTATCGGTTTTGGATACAAAAACTTAACTAAATCAGCAGAAATCCAGGCTTAATTGATTGATTTCACCCTCTCCGGGCAAACCAACGACCAGACCGAGCAGGCGAATGGGCTTTCCTTGAGCCCGTTGCAGTCCCTCGTGCAGCAGATCGTGGAAGCGGGCCGCCTGATAACTCCCCTTGCGATAAACGGTGGTCTGGTGAAAATCGGCAAACTTCAGCTTGATCCCCTGCCCCATCAGCATCTCCGCAGAGCAGGCCTTGGCAAAACGCTGCTCCAGCTCGGGAATGAGCCGGCTGAGCACCTGCCAGCAGGCGTCCTCGTCCAGCACATCGCTGGCGAGCGTCGTCTCCACACCGATGCTCTTGCGCACCCGCCTGGCCTGCACCGGCTGATCGTCATGCCCCCAGATGCGGCCGGCCAGCATCTCCCCGAGCTTGCCGAAACGGGCGATCAGCTCCTCGTTGCCGAGCTGGCGGGCATCTTCGCACGAATACAGCCCGAGGGACTCCAGCCGCTCTGCCGTCTTGCGGCCGATGCCGGGCAGCTTGCCAAGAGGGAGCTGGCGCACGAACTCGTCCACCTCCTGGGGGCGGATGACGAACAGGCCGTCAGGCTTGCGCTGCTCCGAGGCGAGCTTGGCCAGAAACTTGTTCGGCGCCACACCGGCCGAGGCAGTCAGCCCAAGCTCGGCGCTGATGGCGGCACGGATCTCCGCCGCCATCAGGGTGGCGCTGCCACCGCAGCGGGGACTCTGGGTCACGTCGAGATAGGCTTCATCGAGGGAGAGCGGCTCCACCTGCTCGGTGTAGCGCAGGAAGATGGCGCGCAACTGGCGCGAAGTTTCTTTGTAGACGGCCATCCGCCCGGGGATCAGCACCAATGGCGGACAGAGCTTTCTGGCCAGGGCGCTCGGCATGGCAGAGCGCACCCCGAAGCGGCGCGCCACGTAGTTGCAGGTGGAGATGACCCCGCGTCGGTCGGCGGCGCCACCGATGGCGAGCGGCACCTCCCTGAGGGCCGGGTTGTCCCGCATCTCCACCGCGGCGAAGAAGCAGTCCATGTCGATGTGAATGATCTTGCGCATGGCCGTGTCTGTTGCTGTGTCGACAGCCTCCCGAACAGATCATAGGGATAGACCCTGGGCATCCGGCGAGGAGGCGTGTCGAACGACAAAAATACTGTATGGATAACCAGTTGAACGTTCCATGCTACCCCAAGCCTGTCATTTCTGCCAGCGCGCCAGTTCGGGCTAGGGCATAGACTCTCAGGGCTCCCATTTGCGGGGGCTGGGAGGTGCAGGATGAGAAGATTCTGGCCGCTGCTGGGCCTGCTGCTGCCGCTGACGGGCGCGAGCAAGGATCACCCGACTGCGGAGTGCAACTGGCTCTATCAGCGCATCGCCGCCTTGGAAAAAGCCATACAGCAAGGGGATGAACTGGGCACCAGGGAGGAGCTGGCAAAGCGAAAGAAAGAGTTCAAGGCAAAGGCATGCAGCCAATATGACTACTGACCCCATGCCACATAAAAAACGAGCCGACCCAGGGGTCGGCTCGTTTCGTTGCAAGGCTGCCTTCAGAGCGATATCCGCCGTTAGATGATGCGGTTGTCCACCAGCATCTTGCGACGGGCCTCTTCTTTGGCCATCTTCTTCTTGCGGTTGTCACAAGGCTCGGGGCAGTCGCACTCCTTCTCGATCCCGATGGAACCCAGGCCGCCACAGGAGCCGGAGATGGACTTGCGCTGGAAAATGTAGCCGATGGCCATGGCCACCACGACCATCAGAAACACCCCGAAGGTGATCAGAAAGATCTGCATGTAGTTACCCCTTACTTCTTGACCAGATATGGTTTGAAGGCATCCGAATAGGCCTCTTCGAACCCGTCATCCGTCTTGGTGATGGTGAAGATGGCCAGCCCCCGTTCCTTGGCATAGGCCAGGCTCTTCTCCGGCCCCATGACCATGAACACGGTCGCCAACCCGTCTGCAGTCATGCAGGAGGGGTGGATGACGGTCACCGACACCAGGCGGTGCTGGATGGGCTTGCCCGTCAGCGGATCCATGGTGTGGGAGAAGCGCTTGCCGTCCAGCTCGTAATAGTTGCGGTACTCGCCCGAGGTGGCCACCCCGTTGTCACCGGGCAGGATCACCTCTTGTACGGAACCGGCATTGACGGTCGGCTTCTCGATGGCGACACGCCAGGGATGCCCCTTGCCGTTGACACCGTTGATGCGCAGCTCGCCGCCGATCTCCACCAGATAGTTGCGCGCCCCCTGGGACTCCAGGTACTCGGCCACCTTGTCCACGCCAAACCCCTTGGCAATGGCGGAGAGATCCACGTAGAGGTCCGGGATGTCCTTTTGCAAGGTATCGGCGTCGACCGAGGTTATCACATGCAGATTGCCAAGGCCCGTCTTCTGCCGGGTCTGGGCGATCAGCTCGTCGGACGGCACCTTGCTCGGTCTGGCATCCGGCCCAAAGCCCCACAGATTGACCAGAGGACCGACGGTGACGTCCAGCGCCCCGCGGCTCTCGCGGCCAATGTGAATGGCCTCGGTCACCACCCGCGCGGTATCGCGGGAAACCACCACAGGGGTATTGCTCTTGTGCTGGTTGAAGCGTGACAGCTCGGAATCCGGGCGATAGGTCGACATCTGATCGTTGACCCGCTCCAGCAAGACATCGACCTCGGCTTGCAGCCTGGCGGCATCCTGAACGGCGCGATCCGCCACCTTGATGGAGTAGTAGGTACCCATGGTGCTGCCGGTGATGTGGATCTCCGGCTTCGATTGGACCGTTTCCTGACCGCACCCAGTCAAGAAAAAGGCTAGCCCGAAGGCTAGCCAGGTCTTTACAACGCTGTGCATGGATTAACCACCGAAGTCATCCAGCAGGATGTTTTCGTCTTCAACACCGAGGTTTTTCAGCATGTTGATGACGGCGGCGTTCATCACGGGAGGCCCGCACATGTAGAACTCGCAATCCTCAGGCGCCTCGTGGTTCTTGAGGTAGTTCTCGAACAACACGTTGTGGATGAAGCCGGTGTAGCCATCCCAGTTGTCTTCCGGTTGCGGATCGGACAGGGCGACGTGCCACTGGAAGTTGTCGTTCTCGGCCTGCAGCATGTCGAAGTCTTCGACATAGAACATCTCGCGCTTGGAACGGGCACCGTACCAGAAGCTCATCTTGCGCTTGGTCTTCAGACGGCGCAGCTGGTCGAAGATGTGGGAGCGCATCGGCGCCATACCCGCACCACCACCGACGAACACCATTTCGGCGTCGGTGTCCTTGGCGAAGAACTCGCCGAACGGACCGGAGATGGTCACCTTGTCACCGGCCTTCAGGCTGAAGATGTAGGAAGACATCTGGCCGGGAGGGGCAGTCCAGTTGCTGGGCGGCGGGGTTGCGATCCGCACGTTCAGCATGATGATGCCGAACTCTTCCGGATAGTTCGCCATGGAGTAGGCACGGATGATCGGCTCGTTGACCTTGGACTCCAGCTCGAAGATCTTGAAGCGATCCCAGTCACCACGATACTCCTCGGGAATATCGAAGTTCTTGTACTGCACGTGGTGGGCAGGCGCTTCGATCTGGATATAACCACCGGCGCGGAACGGCACGCTCTCGCCATCGGGGATCTGCAGCTTGAGCTCCTTGATGAAGGTGGCCTTGTTGTCATTGGAGATGACGGTACAGTCCCACTTCTTCACGCCGAAGATCTCTTCCGGCAGCTCGATGTCCATGTCGGAGCGCACGGTGACCTGACAGGCCAGACGCTCGCCATGACGGGCTTCGCCCTTGCTGATGTGATCCAGCTCGGTCGGCAGGATGTCGCCGCCGCCGGATTTCACACGCACCTTGCACTGACCACAGGAGCCACCGCCACCACAGGCGGAGGAGACGAAGATACCACTGCCGGCGAGCACGCCAAGCAGCTTGCCACCCGCCGGGCTGGTCACAGCCTTGGCCGGGTCGCCGTTGATGCTGATTGTCACGTCACCGGCGGTCACCAGCTTGGACTTGGCGAACAGAATGACTGCCACCAAGGCCAGCAGGATCACGGTGAACATGACCACACCCAGAATAATTTCCATCTATATTTCCTTTCCGATTACAGGGAAATACCAGAGAAGGACATGAAGCCCAGCGCCATCAGACCCGCGGTGATGAAGGTGATGCCGAGGCCGCGCAGGCCTTCCGGAACATCGGAATATTTCATCTTCTCGCGGATCCCTGCCATCGCGACGATGGCCAGCATCCAGCCTGCACCCGAACCCACGCCATAGACCACGGACTCAACGAAGTTGTAGTCACGCTGCACCATGAAGGAGACGCCACCGAAGATGGCGCAGTTCACGGTGATGAGCGGCAGGAAGATACCGAGGGCGTTGTAGAGGGCCGGGAAGTACTTGTCCAGGGCCATCTCCAGGATCTGTACCAGGGCCGCGATCACCCCGATGAAGGTGATGAAGCTCAGGAAACTCAGATCCAGACCGGATACCAGGGCACCGTCTTTGAGCACGTAGTTGTAGATCAAGTTGTTGGCCGGGACGGCCACGGTCTGAACCACGATAACGGCAATCCCCAGACCCATGGCGGTCTTGACCTTCTTGGACACCGCCAGGAAGGTACACATCCCCAGGAAGAAGGAGAGCGCCAGGTTCTCGATGAAGATCGAGCGAATCAACAGACTGATATAGTGTTCCATACCTTAATCCTTCGCCTCCACCTGCTTGGGATCCTTGGTGCGCACGCCCCAGATGATCAGACCAATGATGAAGAACGCACTCGGCGGCAGCAGCAGCAGGCCGTTGGGCACATACCAGCCACCATTGTTCACCAGCGGCAGCAGCTCGATGCCGAACCAGGTGCCGGAACCCAGGATCTCGCGCACGGTGGCCACGGTCAGCAGCACGGCGCCATAACCCAGACCGTTGCCAATACCGTCCAGGAAGGAGGGCAGCGGGGCACTCTTCATGGCGTAGGCTTCGGCACGACCCATCACGATACAGTTGGTGATGATGAGGCCGACGAACACCGACAGTTGCTTGGAGATGTCATAGGCATACGCCTTGAGCACCTGGTCAACCACGATAACCAGCGAGGCAATCACCGCCATCTGGGCGATGATCCGCACGCTGTTCGGGATCTGGTTGCGGATCAGGGAGATGAACAGGTTGGAGAAGGCGGTGACCGCGGTAACGGCCAGCGTCATCACGAACGCCGTCTTCATCTGGCTGGTAACGGCCAGCGCGGAACAGACACCCAGCACCTGCAGTGCGATGGGGTTGTTGCCGAGCACAGGCGTCAACAGCAACTTTTTCATTTCGCTCTTGTCAGCCATTGTTGATTTCTCCTGCACGTACCTTGGCCAGGAAGGGACCGAAGCCCTTGGGGCCCATCCAGAAGTCGAAGGTGTGCTGTACACCATTACCGGTCAGGGTTGCACCAGACAGGCCGTCGATTTCATGCTCGGAACCAGCCGGAGCATGGCCCTTGATCACACGCAGCGCAGGCTGACCGTTCTGGTCGAACAGCTTCTTGCCGACGAACAGCTCGCGCCAGGCCGGGTTCTCGATCTCGCCACCCAGACCCGGGGTTTCACCGTGGTCATAGTAGGTGATGCCCTTGATGGTCTGACCGTCGGCCGCGACCGCTACGAAGGCATACATGGTGGACCACAGACCCTGGCCGTAGATCGGCAGGATGATGTTGTCGACCTTGCCTTCGGCATCTTTGGCGAAGAACACGGGAACCAGCTTGGAGATCTGACGCAGGCCGGCCTTGTCGTCGGCCGGAGCCAGGCGAATGCTCTTGGCCGGATCCTTGGCGGCAACCTTGGTGTCGAAGTTGTCGGCATCGCCGTCAACGAACTCACCGCTGGTCAGATCCACCAGACGCGCTTCAATCTTGTCGCCATAGAGCTGGGCCAGGTCACGCTTGGCCACGGCGCTGATGTCGACGCCGGCGACGGACAGGATGTTGCTTTGCTTGTCCAGTGCCTTGTTTTCCAGCTGGGCCGGACGCAGACCCACGGCAGCCACGGAGACCACGATGGAGCAGACCAGACACAGACCGGTCACTACGGCGAGAGTGCCGGTAGTAGAGTCTTTATTAAACGCCACGTGCGATCCTCCGCTTGATGTTCGCCTGTGCCACGAAATGGTCAAACAAGGGGGCAAACAGGTTGGCGAACAGAATGGCCAGCATCATGCCTTCCGGGAATGCAGGGTTCACTACCCGGATCAGCACCACCATCACGCCGATCAGGGCGCCATACCACCACTTGCCCTTGTTGGTGAAGGCAGCGGAAACGGGGTCGGTCGCCATGAAGGCCATGCCGAACGCGAAGCCACCCAACACCAGGTGCCAGTGCCACGGCATGCTGAACATGGGGTTGGTATCGGAACCGATGACGTTGAACAGCAGGGAGGTCGCGACCATGCCGACCATGACGCCGGCGATGATGCGCCAGGAGGCGATGCGCATGTAGACGATCATGGCTGCGCCGATGAGGATCATCAGGGTGGAAACTTCACCGATGGAACCGGGCAGGTTGCCAAGGAAGGCATCCATCCAGCTGATGGCTTCACCGGTGGCACCGTTGATCAGCGCCATCTGGCCGCCCTGGGCCCACTGGCTCAGTGCGGTTGCGCCGGAGAAGCCGTCAACGGCAACCCAGACCGCATCACCGGAGATTTGACCCGGGTAGGCGAAGAACAGGAAGGCACGACCCGCCAACGCCGGGTTCAGGAAGTTTTTGCCGGTACCACCGAACACTTCCTTGGCCAGCACCACACCGAAGGTGATACCCAGGGCAGCTTGCCACAGGGGCAGCTCGGGCGGCACGATCAGGGCGAACAGGATGGAGGTCACGAAGAAGCCTTCGTTGATCTCGTGCTTGCGCACCATGGCGAACAACACTTCCCAGAAACCACCGACGATGAAGACGGTGATGTAGATCGGGAAGAAGTGCGCCGCACCGATCAGCATCTTGCTGCCGATGCCGGCGACGGCCGGATCCAGCGAGGCACCGAACAGGGTGGCCAGGGCGTATTGCCAGGAATCGGCACCGGCCGCGCTGCCCATGTGGGCGATGGCGGCGATAGACTGGTTGCCGACGTTGTACATGCCCCAGAACATGGCCGGGAACACAGCCAGCCACACCATGATCATCATGCGCTTCAGATCGATCGCATCACGGACATGGGCGGCATTGCGGGTCACGGAACCCGGGGTATAAAACAGGGTGTACGCCGCTTCGAACAAGGCATAGTACTTTGCGTACTTGCCACCCGGCTCGAAGTGATGTTCCATATTTTCAAGAAGTTGCTTGAAACTCATCGCTTAACCTTCCAGTTCGATCTTGGTCAGGCACTCACGCAAGACGGGGCCGTACTCTGTCTTGCCGGGGCAGACGAAGGTACAGAGCGCCAAATCTTCCTCATCCAGCTCCAGGCAGCCGAGCGCCTGCGCGCTGTCGGTGTCACCGGAGATCAGATCCCGCAGCAGCAGGGTCGGCAGGATGTCGAGCGGCATCACGCGCTCATAGTTGCCGATAGGCACCATGGAGCGATCACTACCGTTGGTGGTGGTAGTGAAGTTGATGAGTTTGCCCTTCATCAGGTGAGAGAGGGTGGTACGGGTGATGGAGAACTTGTTGGCACTGGGTTTGACCCAGCCCATGAACTCTTTCTCACGGCCTTCGCCCAGCACGCTCACCTGGTTGTGGAAGCGACCCAGGTAGTCATGGACCCCTTCGGCCTTGGCACCGCTCAGCAGGGAACCGGAGATGATGCGGTTTTCGTCCGCACGCAGCTCGTTGTTGGTCAGCTGGCTGAGGCTGGCACCCAGACGGGTACGCAGCAGACGCGGCTTGATGACGTTCGGGCCAGCCAGGGAGATCACCTTGTCGGTAAAGATCTGGCCGGTGGTGAACAGCTTGCCGTAAGCGATCACGTCCTGATAGTTGATGTGCCACTGCACCTTGTTGGCACCGACCGGATCCAGGAAGTGGATGTGGGTGCCCGGCAGACCGGCGGGATGCGGACCGACGAACACGGCTTCCTTGACCTGGGCCAGGGAGGAGTGCGGCAGGCTGGCTTCGCCCTTGCAGACGTGGACGGTACCATCGGTCAGGCGGGTCAGCACGGCCAGACCGTCGAGGAAGGCCTGGGCCTGTTCCTTGATGATCAGCTCCGCACTGGCGGCCAGCGGGTTGGTGTCCATGGCGGTGACGAAGATGGCGCGCGGGGTGGAGCCCACGGCCGGCACCTTGCTGAACGGGCGGGTACGCAGCGCGGTCCATTGGCCTGATGCGACCAGGATCTCCTGCACCTTGCTGCGCTCGAGCTGTGCCAGCTCGGCGGAGGCAAAATGCGCAAAGGTCACCTGCTCGTCGGACCCATCGATGTCGATGACGACGGACTGGAGAACACGCTTGGCACCACGGTTGATCTCAGAAACCACACCGGTGGCAGGGGCCGTGAATTTAACGCCGGGATTCTTCTTATCTTCGAAGAGCTCCTGACCTTTAATGACGCGATCACCTACTTTGACAAACATAGTAGGACGCATCCCCACGAACTCTTCGCCGAGTGTAGCAACACGGGTGATGGCCGGGCCATCGTAGATTACTTGCTCCGGAGCACCCAGCACGGGGATGTCCAGTCCTCTTTTAATTGTAATCATACTCACTTGCACTACCGTTAAGGGAAGACAGGTTGGTTAGCGCCGAGAAATACATCACGACGAGTTGTTGAATGAGCCCGTCAACATCGCGGAAAGCTGTCGAAGAAATAAACAAATCAGCAACATACAGGATCATTCAAAAGCGCCTGAGTTTACCACCTTAGGCGAGTTAGCCGCCACGCCAAATGGGGAAAATCCCCGCCCTATCACAAAATTAACCTTCACTGAATATTTCGCGCACGTCCTTGCAAACCGTGGTTTTAAAGGACTTTTCGCAAAACTAACCATATAGGGGTATTTTTCAGGCATGAGGAAAAGGATTAGAAAAAATAATGCTCCTCCCCCTCATCCCTGGCTGCACACCATTCGTGATAGCGCTGTTAATGGCCCGAGGAAGGCGCCATCAGAAGGTCCAACGGCTCACGCAAAGGGGGATTTGCTGACGCAACCCGGCGTCTTTGGCGCCTGCTCCCGGGCCTGCCACTCGGATTCGGTATAGGTATGCAGCGCCAATGCATGAATGGCTCCCGCCAGCTCGTCGGCCAGCACCCCGTTCACCTGACGATGGCGACCCAGCAAACGCTGTCCCTCAAACGCCTGGCTCACCACGACTACCTTGAAGTGGCTTTCGGAGCCCGGTGCCACCCTGTGCATGTAGCTTTCATTGATCACTTCCAGGTGGCTCGGGGAGAGCGCGGCGGCCAGCTTGGCCTCTATCTGTTGTTGCATGCTCACGGTAAGGACTCCTCGTTGAATATCCGGCCATTGTAGCCAGGGTTGTGCGCCCGATGCATCAGGTACGAAGGATCCGCTCGCTCTCGCCGCACCGGACTGGTGAATTTCTCCGCCGCCGCTAGAATAGCGCCACTTTCACCGCTGCCGGGCAACACGGGGCAGACGGTCGCCATTCATCAATCACACGTTGGACTCTTGCCTATGCAAACCCTGCTCGACACGGCCCACTGCCGCCTGACCCTGTATCGTTACCCACGGCAGAGCCAGGACCCCCTGCAGGCCTGGGATGCGGCGGACGAGTATCTGATAAGCCACCTTGCCGAATCGCAGCAGGCACCTGACGGCCCCGTCATCATCATGAACGACGGCTTCGGCGCCCTGGCCAGCTATCTGCATGCCCACGCCCCCGTCTGCGTGACCGACTCCCACATCAGCGAGCGGGCCACCCTGGCCAATCTGGCGGAAAACGGGCTGGATCCCCACGCCATCACCCTGCAGGATGCGCTGGCCCCCCTGCCCGATGCCCCCGCCCTGGTGGTGATCAAGGTCTCCAAGTATCAGGCGCTGCTGGAGCAGCAACTGCTTGCCCTGCGCGGGGTCGTGACCCCTGCGACCCGCATCATTGCTGCCGGCAAGGCCAAGGACATCCACACCTCCACCCTCAAGCTGTTCGAGAAATATCTGGGGGAGACCCGCACCTCGCTCGCCTGGAAGAAGGCGCGCCTCATTCATTGCACCCCGGCCGCCGAGCGCCCGTCCCTGACCAGTCCCTTCCCGACCGTCTGGCCGCTGGAAGGCACCGACATGCTCATCCACAACCATGCCAACGTGTTCTCGCGCACGAGCCTGGATATCGGCGCCCGCTTCATGCTGGACAACCTGCCCATCCACAGTGCCCACAGAGTGATCGATCTGGGATGTGGCAACGGCGTGCTCGGGCTCTCCCTGCTCGCGCGCGACAGCGAGGTGGAGGTGACCTTCATCGACGAGTCCTATATGGCGGTAGCGTCCGCACGGCTCAACGTCGAGCACAACCTGCCCGATGCCCTGCCCCGTGCCCACTTCATGGTCAACAACTGTCTCGATGACGTTCCCGTCGGGGCAGCGGACAGGATCCTCTGCAATCCCCCCTTCCATCAGTTGCAGGCGATCACCGATCACATCGCCTGGCAGATGTTCAGCGATGCCCACCGGGTGTTGCCTCAGGGGGGCGAACTCTGGATAGTAGGCAACCGTCATCTGGACTATCACAACAAACTCAAGCGCCTGTTTGGCAACGCACAAGTCGTTGCGTCGAACAGCAAATTCGTTATTTTGAAAGCCATCAAACGCTAAAGATAAAGCTAAAGGAAACCCATGATGAAAAAGTCACTCTTGCTGCTGGCCGCTCTGGTATTGGGCGGTTGTGCTACTCACTGGCCCGAGAGCGCCCTGCTCAACCCGCAAGTCATCCCCTCCAACCAGCAGTACTACTCCGGCAACCGCATCACCATGGAAGGGGTGGACAAGCGTGAAGCCGCCTATGTCTTCTCCATCAAGAAGAAAGAGAAGGCTCCTGTGCTGGTGAACAGCAGTCAGCCTCTCAACAGCCTGCTGGCTGAAAAACTGGCGGAAGGGCTGCGCAGCCAGGGCCTGGAAGTGGGCAACAGCGGCACCACCAACCTGACGCTGGCCATCTCCACTGCCGCCGTCACCGTGGAAGAGAAGACCTTCACCTATGTCACCAAGTCCCGCGTCAGCCTGCAGGTGATTGCGGACTTCCAGGGCAGCAAGCTGACCAAGCAGTTCAACATGTCCTCCAGCAAGGAGGGCCCGGGTGAGCCGAGCATGGCCGATCTGGAATCCACTCTGAACCAGCAGCTGGGCAGCGTGCTGCAGCAGATCATGGCCGACGAGGCGCTGCGCGGTTATCTCAAGGGTCAGCCGAGCTGAGCGAGGATATATAAATGAAGAAACTCTGGTTACTGGTCACCCTGATCGCCCCCCTGGCTTTTGCCGGTCAAAAAGTCCAGATGGAGACCAACCATGGCACCATCGTCGTGGAGCTGGCCCCCAAACAGGCGCCCCAGACCGTGAAGAACTTCCTGCGCTACGTGACAGACGGCAGCTATGACGGCAGCCTGTTCCACCGGGTGATCCAGAACTTCGTGGTGCAGGGTGGAGGCTACAACCAGCAGTTCCAGCCCCTGCCGACCTTCGATCCCGTGGTCAACGAGTCCAGAGGCGGCCTGCCCAACAAGCGCGGCACCATCGCCATGGCCCGCACCCAGGCGGTCGACAGCGCCACTCGCCAGTTCTATTTCAATCTGGTGGACAACGACAACCTCAACGCCAATGCCGGCGCCGGTTACACCGTGTTCGGCCAGGTCGTGAAGGGGATGGAGGTGCTGGACAAACTGGCCCAGGTCCAGACCGGCTACAGCTCCATCCTGCGTGCCAACGACGTCCCCACCAGCCCCATCATCCTGAAGAAAGTGGTGCTGCTCGCGGACAAATAACGCGGCCCGGATCACATTCCACCGCGTCCCTGAACGGGTCACCAATCTCTTTTTCTATACTCTGCTCCCCGATGTGTGCCACGCATCGGGGAGCAGAACCAGAAGGAGGAGCCGGTGACCTGTCATGATTACATAGCCCAACACGCCGGCCCGCTGGCCCAGGCGGTTCGCCATTTTCTGGCACGCAAGATTCCCTACCAGCAGCTGGAGGACTTGAGCTGGCAACTTCTCTCCCATTGGCAGGCGCTCTGCGTGATCCCCATGGACAAAACCCCCGCCAACGCACAGGAAGGGGTGTTCTGGCATCTGCTTCACAGCCTGCACCTGTGGGATGAGCAGCACCTCCTCTGTGATGACGCGCTGCGCCTGCAACTCATGGCCTGCGCCAATTTTCTCGCCGACGGGGGCCCCTGCCCGCACCACTGCATCGGCTCGCGCCCCTGAAACCTGCCGCTCCCCCCTCGGCTTGCCTTGGCTACGCCTGCCGAACCTGACAAAATGACCCCCTTTTCCCCGAGGAGTCAGGCAGTTGAACAATCTCCGCCCGCCCAGCCACACACCGGGCCGCGCCACCCGCTGGCGAGATGCCCTCGCCGTCTATCTGGAAGCGCGGGTACTCATCCTGTTTGCCATGGGATTCTCCTCCGGCCTGCCCTTGCTGCTGGTCTTTGGCACCCTCTCGTTCTGGCTGCGCGAGGCGGATGTCAGCCTGACCGACATCGGTTACATGAGCTGGGTAGCGCTGGCCTACGGTTTCAAGTGGCTGTGGTCGCCCCTGGTGGATCGGCTGCCCCTGCCCCTGCTGTCAGGGCTGCTTGGGCGGCGACGCAGCTGGATGCTGTTCTCCCAGGTGCTGATCGCCCTCTCCCTGGTGGGGATGGCCTATTGCGATCCCAAGACCCAGCTCGCCCAGCTGGCCCTCTTCGCCCTGCTGGTTGCCTTCTCCTCTGCCACCCAGGACATCGTCATCGACGCCTATCGCATCGAATCTGCTCCCGAGCGGCTGCAGGCGGCCATGGCCGCTTCCTATATGACGGGGTATCGACTCGCCATGATCATGGCGGGAGCGGGGGCACTGGCGCTGGCGGCTTGGCTCGGCAGCAACAGCGGCTATGACTATCGCGGCTGGCAGCTCACCTATCTGCTGATGGGAGGGCTGATGTCTCTTGGCATCCTCACCACCCTGATGAGTCACGAGCCGCAGATCGATCTCAAGAGTCAGGACGAGCAGCAGATGGCGCGCAAGGCCACCCTGCTGGCACGGGGTTGGTCCCCCACGCTGGCCGGGCTGGGGGCCTGGACCTACGAGGCGATCTGGTGTCCCTTCGCCGACTTCTTCCGCCGCTACGGCTCCTCGGCCCTGCTGATCCTGGGGCTTATCGCTTGCTATCGCATCTCGGACGTGGTGATGGGGGTGATGTCCAACAGCTTCTATGTGGATCTGCAGTTCAGCAAGACGGAAGTGGCCACCATCACCAAGGTCTATGGCGTCATCATGACGCTGGTGGGGGCCGCGCTCGGGGGCGTGCTGGTGATGCGCTTTGGCACCCTGCGCATCCTGTTCCTCGGCGCCGTGCTGACCGCCAGCACCAACCTGCTGTTCGCTCTCCTCAACGAAGTGGGCCACAACCTGGAGCTGCTGACCCTGATCATCTCGCTGGACAACCTCAGCGCCGGCATCGCCACGGCTGCGTTTGTGACCTATCTCTCGAGTCTCACCAACGTCGCCTTCTCCGCCACCCAGTACGCCCTGTTCAGCTCCATCATGCTGTTGCTGCCCAAGTTGCTGGCGGGGTTTTCCGGTCGGGTAGTGGAGCAGATCGGCTACAGCCACTTCTTCATCGGCACCAGTCTGCTCGGTATTCCGGTGATGATCCTGATCATCATGGTTGCCAAACGAGGCAGCACCTTGTCACCACAAACGCACAAATAGCAAGCGTTTGCGCATTTTAGGGGGTGATTAGATTCACAAATCCTGACAAAGTTCCCTGGTGCTTGTTTATCCGTTGAATTTATTTGGCTAGAATCCCTCCCGCTCCTTGTGGGCAGGCTACGGAAAACCTCAACTAACGCACAAGAGACCAATAAAATGGCCAAATTTACCAAGACTCTGATCGCTGCCGGTCTGCTGGCTGCCTCCGCCACTCCGGCCCTGGCTGCCGATTACAGCGGCGACATCCACAAGAACGACTACAAGTGGATGCAGTTCAACGTGATGCACACCATCGACCAACGTCCTTTCACCACTGGTGCTGAAGATTACAACGACACCTACTTCGAAATGGAATTCGGTGGTCGCTCCGGTCTGTTCGACCTTTACGGTTACGTCGATGTGTTCGATATCTTCGATTCCCGTCACAGCAATAAGCACCGCGATCAGAATCTGTTCATGAAGTTTGCGCCGCGTATGTCTCTGGATGCGCTGACTGGTAAAGATCTCTCCTTCGGCCCGGTGCAAGAGGTTTACATCGCCTCCCTGAACAATATCGGCGACCACCAGATGGAGAACATGATCGGTCTGGGCGCTGATGTGCAAGTGCCCTGGTTCGGTAAAGTCGGCATGAACCTGTATGCCCGCCACTCCACCGAAAACCAGTTCTTTGTTGAAGAAGAAGGTGACTGGAACGGTTACTGGTTCGCCATGAACTGGTTCAAGCCTTTCTACACCTTTGGCAACGGCAGCTTCGTCTCCTACCAAGGCTACTTGGACTACGCGTTCGACTTGGATACCCACAACCGTGCCGACCGCACCAGCGACAACCTGGCTACCTTCCACGGTATCTACTGGCATTCCGACCGCTACGCAGTGGGTTATGGTCTGAAGTACTTCATGGATGCCTACGGCACCAAAGACGGCTCTACCGCCTACGACGGTACCCCTTGGAAGAGCTCTGGCTTCAGCCACTACTTCTCCGTGACCTACAAGTTCTAATCGAACGGGTTTCGCAGAAACAAAAAACCGGAGCAGCCGCTCCGGTTTTTTTATGGCGCCTTCGCCGACCTCTTTGCCGTGACAATGGGGAGGACCGAGCCCTCCCCGTCCGCCATTAGTCGCGGAAGTTCTGGAACTGCATCGGCTGACCCAGCTCGGCGCCACGCACCAGGGCCATGGTCTCCTGCAGATCGTCGCGCTTCTTGCCGGTGACCCGCACCTCGTCGCCCTGGATGGCGGCCTGCACCTTGATCTTGGAATCCTTGATGAGCTTCACCAGCTTCTTGGCCACTTCCTTGTCGATCCCCTGCTTGAACTTCACGGTCAGGTGGAAACGCTTGCCGGAGTGGACGCTGTCACCCACATCCATGGAACTGTTCTCGATCTGGCGCTTGAGCAGGGCGCCGCGCAGGATCTCGACCATCTGCTTGAGCTGGAAATCGGCATCGGCTTCCAGCTTCACTTCTTCCTTGTTCAATTCGAAGCTGGCTTCCACACCACGAAAATCGAAACGGGTCGCCAGTTCACGGTTGGCGTTATCAACGGCGTTCAACACCTCGTTCATTTTGACTTCAGAGACAATATCGAATGACGGCATAGCCGGGCTCCTCATGCTGTACTTCAGGTTGTGCTGACAGGTGGGCAAATCTACCAGAAAACGGGCAAATTTGCTGATTTCGATGGGATTGCTCTGCTAGAATCCCCTGCGCACAGGAATGGTGAGACCCGTTAGAACCCGTCCAGGAGCGGTCGCGAGAGGTCCGACACTCGGTGAAGTGCAGCCCAGGAACCCGTATGGTCATGCATACATGAGGCTCCCTGGCTGCCCATGAACCTTGAGCACGACCCGGCAGCCAGCTCATGCACCGGTTCCAGGTATTCACCAAGCGACATCTTCCCTTATCCCGGGTTGGCGGTTGACAGGATGGCAGCCCTTCCCATGATCGAGCCTCTTCATGCCAAGCGGATTACGCGACAACAACCTGAAAACACGCCGTCACCCTGTCTCTCCCGAGTGGACCTTGCTGGGCTGCGGCGCCCTGGGCGGCGTCTTCGCCTCCCTGTTGACCCAAAGCGGCCAAGCAACCCGCCTCCTGCTGCGCGAGCGCCATCGTGCCACCTTGCATCCCGGCGTCGACTTTACCTCCCTTGAGGGGCATACCCAGCTCCTGGCCATCGAACGCGCCTTCATCGACAAGCCGGGCTGCATCAAACGCCTGCTGGTGATGACCAAGGCGGGGCAGGTGATATCGGCCCTCACTCCCCTGGTCGGGCAACTGGCGACAGGGGTACCCATCGTGCTGCTGCACAACGGCATGGGGATCGCCGATCAGGTGGTCGCACTCTTCCCCGACAATCCGGTGATCGCCGGCGTCACCAGCCATGGCGCCATGCAGAGCGGCCACTTCGTGTTCCGCCACACCGGCAAGGGGGAGACCTGGCTGGGCCCAATCAACGAAGCGGCCCGTGCCCATGCCCACCTCGCCGACGAGCTGGCCAGCGCCCTGGGTCAGGCCGGCTGGGATGAGCAGATCCTGACACGCCAGTGGCAGAAACTCGCCGTCAACTGCGCCATCAATCCCCTCACCGCGCTCTACAAGCTCAAGAACGGCGAATTGGCCGGTCCGCGTTTTGCCGATGCCCTGCAGCAAATCTGCGTGGAAGTGGCTGACGTCATGCGGGCCGAAGGTCAGCCCACCGGCAGCGAAGAGCTGCTGCGCCGCGTCATGATGGTGGTGGAGCTCACCGCCGACAATTACTCTTCCATGTATCAGGACATGGAACAGGGCCGAGAGACCGAGATCGAAGCCATCACCGGCTTCCTGCTGGGCAAGGCCGCCCTTCACGGTATCGCGGTGCCGGTCAATCAGGGCCTCTATCAGGCCGTCAAAGAGAAGCGCTGAGCAGAGCAGCTGGCAAGCAAGGAGTGCAGGATGAGCGTACTGGTACTGGTGGCCCCCGGGTCGGAAGAGATAGAGACGGTTGCCATCGTCGATACCCTGGTTCGGGGTGGCATCGATGTGGTGCTGGCCTCCTGCTGCCCCACAGGAGCGCGCCAGATCCGCGCCTCTCGCGGGGTGCAACTGGTGGCGGATTGCCATCTCGACGAGCTGACCACCCGTGACTTCGATGCCATGGTCGTACCGGGCGGTCTGCCCGGCAGCGAAGTGATCCGCGACACCCCCCTCGCCATCGACCTGCTACGGGAGCAGGCAGGCCTCGGCCGCTGGCGCGCCGCCATCTGCGCCGCACCCGCCGTGGTACTCCACCATCACGGCTTGCTAGGGGATGCGAGCACCACCTGCCACCCGGGCTTTCAGGCCCGTCTGCCCGCGACACAATTGAGCACGGCAAGGGTAGTGACCGATGAAGCCCATCGCCTGATCACCAGCCAGGGACCAGGCACCGCCATCGAGTTCGCTCTCGAGATAGTACGGGTACTGCGAGGTGACGAGGCAGCCCGTACGGTGGCCGGTCCCATGGTGTTGCCCCCTTCGGTGTTGCCATAATCGCATCAATCACTTCTCTGAAAACGGCAGAGCCCCCTTGTTTGGTCTATGTTGGCTGCTCTTGTGCTAGATAAAACAATCCGGGCTTCCCCGGCCTGGCACCGGCTGTTAACATGCGCCCCTTATGCCTGTTATGTGCTCTGGGGTGGCCGTCACGCCGCCCTGACCCTGCCCTGTGCGGCCTCTGCCGCCTGACTCCGGTTATGCCGACCGGCCGGTTTACCCGACCATCAACAGCCAATCCAACCCTGTGATCCCCGCCATTCCCCCTGATTTGCGGGCCTGTGGCCATGGATCCTCAACGAGCGAGAAAATCCCCATGCTGGAACGTGCAAGACAAGAGTGGTTCTCCAACATACGGGGCGATCTGCTGTCGGGCATCGTCGTCGCCCTGGCGCTGATCCCGGAGGCCATCGCCTTCTCCATCATTGCGGGCGTCGACCCCAAGGTCGGCCTCTATGCCTCCTTCTGCATCGCCGTGGTCATCGCCTTCGTCGGCGGTCGTCCCGGCATGATTTCCGCCGCCACCGGCGCCATGGCGCTCCTGATGGTGACCCTGGTCAAGGAACATGGCCTGCAGTATCTGCTGGCGGCCACCCTGCTCACCGGCCTCTTCCAGATAGCGGCGGGCTACCTCAGGCTCGGCAGCCTGATGCGATTCGTCTCCCGCTCCGTGGTGACCGGCTTCGTCAACGCCCTGGCCATCCTTATCTTCATGGCCCAGCTGCCCGAGCTCACCAACGTCACCTGGCAGGTCTACGCCATGACCGCGGCCGGGCTTGGCATCATCTATCTGTTCCCCCTCGTTCCCGTGGTGGGCAAACTGCTCCCCTCCCCCCTGCTGTGCATCGTCATCCTGACGGCGGTGGCCATCACCCTGGGCATCGACATCCGTACCGTGGGCGACATGGGTGAGCTGCCCGATACCCTGCCGGTCTTCCTCTGGCCCGACGTGCCCCTCAATCTGGAGACCCTGGCCATCATCTTCCCCTACTCAGCGGGGCTGGCGGTGGTGGGACTGCTCGAGTCCATGATGACGGCAGCCATCGTCGACGAGATGACCGACACCCCAAGCGATCGCAACCGCGAGTGCAAGGGTCAGGGGATCGCCAACATCGGCGCCGGTCTGCTGGGAGGCATGGCGGGGTGCGCCATGATTGGCCAGTCCGTCATCAACATCAAATCCGGTGGCCGCGGCCGCCTCTCCACCTTCGTGGCGGGGACCCTGCTCATCCTGATGGTGGTCTTCATGGATGAGTGGATCCGTCAGATCCCCATGGCAGCCCTGGTGGCCGTGATGATCATGGTCTCCATCGGCACGTTTTCCTGGGAGTCGGTACGCAACCTGAAGAGCCACCCCCTCTCCACCAACCTGGTGATGGTGACCACCGTCGCCGTGGTGGTCGCGACCCACAACTTGGCACTCGGGGTCTTCGTGGGGGTGCTGCTCGCCTCTCTCTTTTTCGCCCACAAGGTTGCCCGCGTCATGCTGGTCAAAAGCGACAGCGAGCGCAGCGGCGCCGTGCGTACCTATCTGGTGCGGGGCCAGGTCTTCTTTGCCAGCGCCGAGCAGTTCCTGGCCGGTTTCGATTTCAGGGAGGAAGTGGAGAAGGTGGTCATCGACCTGACGCACGCCCACTTCTGGGACATCACCGCCATCACGGCCCTCGACAAGGTGGTCATCAAGTTCCGCCGCGAGGGGAAAGAGGTGGCGGTCATCGGCCTGAACGACGCCAGTGCCACCCTGGTCGATCGCTTTGCCATCCACGACAAACGCCAGGAGGGAGAGCCCCTGCTGGCCGAGCATTGATCCCGGCGCCCCATGAGGGCGCTGCCTGCAAGCCATAAAAAAAGCCCGTCTCTCCCCATGAGATGGGCTTTTTTTGGGCTGTTGGATCACAGTCAACACACGCGCCTCGGCTTGCCTATCCTCAACCGATGGGGCAATGCGGGGTCATGACCTGCCGTCAGGGTGCAAGAGGGGCCAGGAAAGCAGGAACAGGGTGCCGCCCCGCCCGCCGGGTTGGCAGACCGCACTGCCGCCGTGGGCCTCGGCAATGGCCTTGACCACGGCCAGCCCGAGCCCGCTGCCGCCACTCTTGCGTGAGCGTGACGGATCCCCCCGGCGAAACGCCTCGAAGATATGGGCGGCGACCTCCTCGCTGATGCCAGGCCCCTCATCTTCCACACTCAGGATGCACTGGGTGCCCGAACGATGCAGGCGCACGGTCAGCATGCCCGGCACCGCGTGCTTCTGGGCATTTTCCAGCAGCGCCATCAGGGCCTGACGGATGCGAAGTGCATCGCAACAGACCCAGAGTTCGGCATCGAGCTCCCGCTTGAGGGTGAAACCGCTCGCGGCCAGAGGAGTGGCAAACGCCTCAAGCACCACTGCAAGCTCATCAGCCAGCCTGACCTCTGTTCGTTGCAACTCCAGGTGGCCGCTGTCGTTGAGGCTCAATACCCGCAAGTCTTCGATCAGGTGGGTCAATCCCTCCACCTGGCGCAACAAACCTTCAAAGAGCGCACGCTCTGGCGGAAATACCCCTTCGGCCAGCCCCTGCAATCGGCCACGCAAGATGGTCACCGGGGTGCGCAATTCGTGGGCGATGGCGGCATTCCAGAACTCCCGCTCGCGGGTCATGCTTTGCAGTCGCTCGGCCATGGTGTTGAAGTCCCGCACCAGTTGCGCCGTCTCCCCGATCGCCTGTTCATCCAGCGGCACGCGCGCATCGAGTTTGCCCTCTGCCACCTCTCGCAGGCTGTTCGCCACCGAATTGAGCGGGGTCAGGATGCGCCGAGAGAGGCGCACCGCCACGTACAGCGCCATCCCCAATGCAATAAGAATGGTCGAGCCGATCCAGATCATCTCGACCCTGGATGGCATCCAGCTCTCGGAGATGCTGCCAGGCACATAGGTCACGGCAATGGCGTAGAACACATAGGTGCCGATCACCGCGAGGCAGATGATGCCGAGTGCCATCAGCCCCAGGGAGCGGATGATCTGCCTGCGCAGGCCGGGTGCCGATGTCACGCATCGCCCCCGAAGCGATAGCCGACGCCCCAGACACTGGCGGGCACCCCCTGGATGCCCTGTGCCTCCAGCTTCTTGCGCAGCTTGCTGATGTGGCTGTCCACCGTGCGCTCCTGGGTATCCCCCTCCGGCAGGCAGTGGGTCAGCAGTTCGGCGCGGCTGAACACCCGCTTGGGTGCCCGCATCAGGGAGGCGAGCAACTTGAACTCGGTCAGGGTCAGATCCAGCATCTGCTGCCCCTCATCGCGGCAAATGCTGGCCTCGTGGCTCTCCAGATCGATCTGGAAGGGGCCGACCCGCAGCACCCGGGCCGTGGTCTGCTTCGCAGCCTGGCTGCGTCTGAGCACCGCCTGTACCCGAGCCACCACTTCGGCCGGGTTGAAGGGTTTGACCACATAGTCATCCGCCCCCATGCGCAGCCCCATCAGCTTGTCGAGGTCCTGATCCAGAGCGGTCAGCATGATCACCGGCGTGTCGCCACGGGCCCGGATCTCGCTGAGCACCTGCCAGCCATCGAGCTGCGGCATCTGCACATCCAGCAACAGGAGATCGGGTTTGCATGTCTGGTGCATGGCCAGGGCTTCGCGGCCATCGGCGGCATGCAGGGTGCGCAATCCGTGGCGTTGCAGGTAAGCGGCGAGGATGTCGGCTATCTCGGCTTCATCCTCTGCAATCAGTACCAGTGACTGGGCCGCCGGGTTGGCGGAAGCAGGAAGATACGACATGGTCGGACTCGAAAATGGTGGGCTTGAACTTTATCACCGCCTCCATGGATTCTCCACAAAGCCTCGAATCATTCGCAATAGCCCCTCGCCATAATGCCCGTTCGATGTGCTCTCGCGGCAGCACCATGCCCGGGAGACGGTTTAACGAGGTGAGTATGATGTTTGTCAAACAGCGGTATGCGGGCGCCCTGCTCGCCGTCATTGCCGTATTCGGATTGGCAGGTTGCGATGGGGCGTCGCAAGCGCAAGATGCGCCGACCCGTCCTCAGGTGTCGGTGATGACGCTGGCAGGGCAGGACCTGGTCATCAGCGAGGATCTGCCCGCCCGGGTAGCCGCGGTGCGCAGCGCCGAAATTCGGGCCCAGATCAGCGGCATCGTGCAGCGCCGCCTGTTCGAGCAGGGTGCCGAGATCAACGCTGGCACCGTGCTCTTCCAGATAAATCCGGCCCCCTTCAAGGCGGATGTCGACAGCGCCGCCGCCGCATTGCAGCGCGCCCAGGCCGTGCTGGCCCGCGCCCGCATCCAGATTGACCGTCTGGTGCCGCTGCTGCGCACCGAGGCCATCAGCCGCCAAACCTATGACGATGCTGTCTCCCAGCGGGATCAGGCGGCCGCCGATGTGGCCCAGGCCAGGGCGACCCTGGCCCGGCACCAGCTGAACCTGCAATTTGCCAGCGTGGAAGCCCCCATCGCCGGGCGCATCGATCAGGCGCTGGTGAGTGAAGGGGCCCTGGTGTCCCCCACCGATGCCACCCCCATGGCCAGGATCCAGCAGATCGATCAGGTCTACGTCGATGTGCGTCAACCGGCCTCTGTGCTGGACACCCTGCGCCAGCAGGCTGGCTCGACGGCACCGGAACTGGCGGTGGACATCCTCGGCAGCGACGGCAAGCCGCTCGGCATGCAGGGGCACATCCTCTTCTCCGGCATCGAGGTGGATGCCGGGACCGGCGACGTACTGCTGCGGGTACTGGTGGACAACCCGGAGCGGCGGCTCTTGCCCGGCCTCTACGTACAGGCGCGCATTCCCCGTGCCCGCTATGCCAACGCCCTGAGCGTGCCTCAGCAGGCGGTGGTGCGCACATCGGGCCAGACCAGCGTGTGGGTGGTGGATGGCCAGGGGCAGGCACAACTGGTTCCGGTCAACACCGCTGAACTGGTGAATAGCCAGTACCGCATCGCGTCCGGGCTCAACGCCGGACAGCGGGTGGTGATCGAGGGGATCGACCGCCTGACCCCGGGGACGCAAGTCATTGCCCATCCCTGGCAATCCCCCGCAGTCAGCCAGCAGGCTGACGCCGGTAACCGTTGAATCGGAGACATTTCATGCCGCAGTTTTTCATTCATCGCCCGGTGTTTGCCTGGGTGATCGCCCTCTTCATCGTGCTGGCGGGGGTCATCGCCATCCCCAAGCTGCCCATCTCCCGCTATCCCTCGGTGGCGCCGGTGTCGGTGACCCTCTATGCCACCTATCCGGGCGCCACGCCGCAGACCCTGAACGATGCGGTGGTGAGCCTGATCGAGCGCGAGCTGTCTGGGGTGAAGAACCTGCTCTACTTCGAGTCGTCGGTAGATGCCTCCGGCAGCGCGCAGATCACCGCCACCTTCAAGCCGGGCACCGATCCGGAGCTGGCCCAGATGGACGTGCAAAACCGCATCAAGGCGGTCGAGCCTCGCTTGCCACAGGCGGTGCGGCAAACCGGCCTGCAGGTGGAGTCCGCCTCGTCCGGCTTTCTGATGATGGTCGGCATGACTTCACCGGATGGCCGCTTCGATGAGGTCGCGCTGAACGACTACATGGCGCGCAATATCGTGCAGGAGCTGCGCCGCATCGACGGCGTGGGGCGAGTGCAGCTGTTCGGCGCCGAGCAGGCCATGCGCATCTGGGTGGATCCGGGCAAGCTCGCCGCCTACGGGTTGACCATCAGCGAGGTGGCGCAGGCCATCGAGCAGCAGAACGTGCAGATTGCACCGGGGCGCCTCGGCGACGAACCCGCCCTGCCTGGCCAGCGACTGACGGTTCCCCTCACGGTACAGGGGCAGCTGACCACTCCCGAGGCGTTCGCCGCCATCGTGCTGCGGGCCGGTAGTAATGGCGCCAAGCTGGTGCTGGGTGACGTGGCCCGGGTCGAGCTGGGGGCGCAATCCTACGCCTTTTCCAACCGCGAGAACGGGGTGGCTGCCACCAGCGCCGCCATTCAGCTCTCCCCCGGCGCCAACGCCGTGCGCACCGCCGATGCGGTGCGTACTCGCCTTGCCCAGCTCTCGCCAACCCTGCCGGCGGGCATGGCCTATTCGATCCCCTTTGACTCGGCCCCCTTCGTCAAGGTCTCCATCGACAAGGTGATCCACACCCTGCTGGAAGCCATGGTGCTGGTGTTCCTGGTGATGTTTCTCTTCCTGCAGAACCTGCGCTACACCCTGATCCCGGCCATCGTCGCCCCCATCGCCCTGCTTGGCACCTTCGCGGTGATGCTGCTGGCCGGCTTTTCCATCAACACCCTCACCATGTTCGGCATGGTGCTGGCCATCGGCATCATCGTCGACGACGCCATCGTGGTGGTGGAGAACGTCGAGCGCCTGATGGCCACCCAGGGGCTATCGCCCCGAGAGGCGACATCGCGGGCCATGAAGGAGATCACCGGGGCGGTGATCGGCATCACTCTGGTGCTCACGGCGGTGTTCATCCCCATGGCGTTCGGCAGCGGCTCCGTGGGGGTCATCTACCAGCAGTTCACCCTGTCGATGGCGGTGTCAATCCTGATTTCCGCCTTCCTGGCCCTGACCCTGACGCCGGCGCTCTGCGCCACCCTGCTGCGTACGATCAGCCCGGATCACCATGAGAAGCGCGGTTTCTTCGGCGCCTTCAACCGGGGCGTCGAGCGGCTCACCGCAGGCTACGGCGTTCGGGTCACCCGGCTGGTCGGGCGCAGCGGACGCATGATGGCTACCTTCGCCGCCCTCTGCGCCGTGCTGGCCATTGCGGCCACCCAGCTGCCCTCCTCCTTTCTGCCGGACGAGGATCAGGGCTACTTCATGACCTCCATCCAGTTGCCGACCGGCGCCACCAGCGAGCGCACCCTGGCCGTCATCAAGGAGTTCGAGGCCCATGTGGCCTCTCGCGAGGCGCTCGACACCAACCTGGTGGTGCAGGGCTTCAGCTTCTCCGGCGCAGGCCCCAATGCCGCCATGGCCTTCACCATGCTCAAAGAGTGGGACCAGCGTCATGGTGCCACGGCTGCCGAAGAGGCTGAGCTGGCACAGGCCGCCATGGCCAACAGCAAGGAAGGCACCGTGATGAGCCTGCTGCCGCCCGCCATCGACGAACTGGGCACCTCTTCCGGTTTCACGCTCTTCCTGCAAGACAGGGCCAACCAGGGGGAGGCCGCGCTGCTGGCCGCCCAGGCGCAACTGCTGGCACTGGCGGCCCAAAGCGAAGTGGTGAGCGATGTCTATCCCGACAGCCTGCCCCCCGGCGAGAGCATTCACCTCGAGATCAACCGGCAGAAGGCCGAGGCCATGGGACTCTCGTTCACCAGCGTGAGCAGCACCCTGTCGGCGGCGATGGGATCGCTCTATATCAACGATTTCCCCAACGGCGGGCACATGCAGCAGGTCATCCTGCAGGCCGACGCGTCGGCGCGCATGCAGCTCGATGACGTACTCGGCCTGCGGGTGCGCAATGCCAGCGGCGGCATGGTGCCCCTGCGGGAGGTGGTGACGCCGACCTGGCGCCAGTCGCCGCAACAGATGATGCGCTTCGAGGGCTTCCCCGCCGTGCGTCTCTCCGGGAGTGCCGCCCCCGGGGTGTCCAGTGGCGCCGCGATGGCGGAAATGGATCGCCTGGTGGCGCAATTGCCGCCAGGCTTCGCCCTGGCCTGGACGGGACAGTCGCTGCAGGAGCGCCAGTCGGCGGCCGAGGCCCCCCTGCTGATGCTGCTGTCGGCGCTGGTGGTCTTCCTGGTGCTGGCCGCGCTCTACGAGAGCTGGTCCATTCCGCTCTCCGTGATGCTGGTGGTTCCCCTGGGCCTGCTCGGCGCCGTGGCGGCGGTGATGCTGCGCGGCATGCCCAACGACGTCTTCTTCAAGGTGGGCATGATCACCATCATCGGTCTGTCGGCCAAGAACGCCATCCTCATCGTGGAGTTTGCCCGCCAGTTGCACGGCGAAGGGCGCTCGCTGCTTGACGCTGCGGTGACCGCCGCCCGCCTGCGCCTGCGCCCCATCCTGATGACGTCGCTCGCCTTCACCCTCGGCGTGGTGCCGCTGATGCTTGCCAGTGGTGCCAGCGCGGAGACCCAGCATGCCATCGGCACCGGCGTGTTCGGCGGCATGATCAGCGGCACCCTGCTGGCCATCTTCTTCGTGCCGGTCTTTTTTGTCTTCGTCATCGGCACCCAGGCGCGCATTCAGGCCTGGAGGGCCAGACGAGCCACGCAGCGGAGAGCGTCATGATGTTGCCCCCTGATGTCTGGCGCTCGGCAATGCCGGCAGGGGGCTGCAGGGAGTGGCTCTCAGCCCTCACTTCCAGTGTCATCACGGGCGCTGTGGTGGCGGCCAAGGTGAGAAGGCATGGGCTGGCAGGAGAGCACGGGAGGCGGGATTATCGTCACTGGCGGCAGCAATCTAACGGCCCAGACAATGACAGCGTTCAGACAACAGAGGCCATCGAGACCGTGAAAGAGACAGGCTCGGCGTTCGAGCCAGACATCCACCGGACTGACGGGCAGCCTGGCCGTGCTCGTCCGCATCTTGTTGGCCACCATTGAAGGAACTGACGGGTGGGAGAGCCCCGCTCAGGTTGTCACTCAATGGCACCTGCATGTAGGTGCGCGAATACGAAAAAGCCCAACTGAATAAATCAGTTGGGCTATATAGATGGCGGAGGAGGTGGGATTTGAACCCACGGATGGTCGCCCATCGCCGGTTTTCAAGACCGGTGCATTCAGCCGCTCTGCCACCCCTCCGCAGCAGTGCGACGCATATTACCCATGCCCCCAGCCCTTGTAAATCCCCACTCCGTTTGTTTGCCCATTTATTGGGCTATCTGGCGCACAAAACCGGCAAAACCGCTGCAAACCGTGCTTTTTCAAGCGGATGGCTTGACTTGAAAACAGACTCACCCACTATAGGGGCCACTACCACATCCCCAGCAAGATGGACTTATGAGAATCAAACATGCCCTGTTCGCCGCCCTGACCGGCGCGACCCTGCTTGCGGCGCCCGTGCAGGCGAGCGAGCTGACCAAGAGCGATGTCGAGCAGATCGTGCGCGACTATCTGGTCAAGAATCCGGAGATCCTGGTCGAGATGTCCAACGCCCTGCGTGCCAAGCAGGAGAGCCAGCAGGCCGAGAACGACAAGACGCTGATAGAAGCCCATGCCAAGCAGCTCTTCGCCAACCAGGATCCCGAGAGCGGCAATCCCAAGGGCAGCCTGACGGTGGTGGAGTTCTTCGACTACAACTGCGGCTACTGCAAGCGCGCTCATCCCCTCATTCAGCAACTGCTCTCTGAGGACAAGGAGATCCGCTACATCTACAAGCAGTTCCCCATCCTGAGCGAAACTTCCTACTACGCCGCCCGCGCGGCGCTGGCGGTGAAGCTCGGCCAGCCCGACAAATACCAGGCCTTCCACGACAAGCTGTACGCCCATCAGGGACCCCTTTCCGACGAAGCCCAGGTGAAAGACGTCGCCAGGGCCGCCGGCGTGGACTGGAGCAAGGTCGAGGCGAAGATCAAGGACGGCAGCATCGATCAGAATCTGGGTACCAACCGGGCGCTGGCCGAAGCCATGGCCATTTCCGGTACCCCGGCCTTTATCATCGGCGATCAGATCCTGCGCGGCGCACCGCGGGATCTGGCCAGCCTCAAGGCTATCATCAAGGATGTCCGCGCCGGCAAGAGCATTCAGTAACCCGCGCGTTGTGCATGAAAAAACGCCCCGGCATGCCGGGGCGTTTTGCTATTCAGGCTGCAAACCATCAGGCCTGATGGGTCGTCGCGAGAAGCTGTCAGCAAGGCGAAGAGCAGCGCATGACCCTTGATCACGGCTTCGCAGCAGGGCCATAACCGTTCGGGTTCTGGCTTTGCCAGCGCCAGGTATCGATCATCATCTGCTCCAGCCCCCGCTCGGCCTGCCAGCCCAGCTCGTCACGGGCCAGGGCCGGTTCAGCCCAGCACTCGGCAATGTCGCCGGGGCGACGGGGCTTGATCTGGTAGGGAATGGCACGGCCACTGGCTGCCTCGAACGCCTTGACCATCTCCAGCACGGAATAGCCCTGACCGGTGCCAAGGTTATAGGTGAAGACGCCGGTATCACTCTTGATGCGGGCCAATGCTTTGAGGTGACCGATGGCGAGATCCACCACGTGGATATAGTCGCGCACCCCGGTGCCGTCCGGGGTCGGATAGTCGTTGCCAAAGACCCCCAGCTCCTTGAGCTTGCCCACGCCGACCTGACTGATGTAAGGCAGCAGGTTGTTGGGGATGCCGTTGGGATCTTCACCGATGAGGCCGCTCTCGTGAGCACCCACCGGGTTGAAGTAGCGCAGCAGCACGATGGCCCAGCGGGGATCTGATTTGGAGAGGTCACGCAGGATCTCTTCGACCATCAGCTTGGAGCGGCCATAGGGGTTGGTGGCGCTGGTGGGGAAATCTTCCCGCAGGGGTACCGAGGCCGGATCCCCATAAACGGTGGCCGAGGAGCTGAACACCAGCCGGAACACGCCGGCCCTGGCCATCTCTTCGCACAGCACCAGGGTGCCGGTCACGTTGTTCTGATAGTAGGTGAGCGGGATCTGGCCGGATTCCCCCACCGCCTTGAGGCCGGCGAAGTGGATCACGGATACTATCCTGTGCTCGGCAAACAGCCGCTGCAGGCAGGCTCTGTCCAGAATGTCCCCTTCCACGAAGGTGACCGGCTTGCCGGTGATCCGCTCGACCCGTTTGAGCGATTCGGGGGAAGCGTTGGAGAGGTTGTCCAGTACTACGACCTGCTGCCCGGTACCAAGCAGCTCGACCAGGGTGTGGGAACCGATGTAACCGGCTCCCCCCGTCACCAGAATTGTCATTTTTTATCCCGTACTTTGCTGAAACTGGGGTTGAGTCTACCCGCACGACCCGCCCGAGAAAAGCTCGGGATACCAATGACGCCCGTCAGTACTCCAGACTCACATCCCCTCTGGCGGTGCAGGAACAGGCCAGCGCCACCCCGTTCTCGAGGTCCTGCGCGCTCAGGGTCATCACGCTCTGGCGCTCGATTTCGCCTTCCGTGGTGCAGCGACAGGCGCCGCACACCCCGGCGCGGCAAGCGGCCATCATGGTCTCCCCCGCCCCCTCCAGTGCCGCCAGCAGGGTCTGACCCGGCAGGATCTTCACCTTCTTGTCGCTCTTTTTGAGGGTCAGCCAGAAGTGGTCGCTGCCGGCCGCAACTGGCGCCGCACTCGATGTTCCAGCAGGCAGGCCGAACGACTCCTGGTGCAACTGCGCTGCCGGCAGTCCCAGCTCCGCCAGCATGGTGCAGACTGCGGTCATGTAGGGGGCAGGCCCGCACAGATAGACGTGGCGCACCAGCAGGTCTGGCGCCAGTTCCCTCAACATGTCCGGTGTGAGCCGGCCAACCCAGGGATGAGCCGTTGGCGCCTCTTCCCCTACTTTCTCCAGCACTAAAGCATGGCGCACACCGGCATGAGCCTCGGCCAGCGAAGCCAGTTCCCTTGCGAAGATCACATCCCCGGGGGTTCTGGCGCTGTGAATAAAGCGAATGTCTGCATCCGGCCGTTTGGCCAGCTCGTCCCGCAGCATGGCCCACATGGGGGTGATGCCGGAACCGGCGCTGAGCAGCAGCGGCCGCTCGCAGGGCAAAGCGGTCAGGTGGAAATCGCCGAAGGGGCCGTCTACCCGGATCTCGTCCCCCACTTGCAGGCTCTGGTGCAGATGGTGAGAGACCAGCCCCACATCCTTGATGGTGACCTGCCAGAAAGGATCCTGCGGGCTGGAGGAGAGGGTGTAGGCGCGGCAGTGAGGCTGGCCGTCAATCATCGTGTGCAGGGTGACGCACTGGCCGGCCAGCACGGAGGGCAGGTCGCCAGCCAGGGGTTCAAATTGCCAGCTCGCCACGTCGTGGGTCTCTGCCCGGCGGGCTATACAGCGCAGGCTCAAAGAGGTGGAGGTCATCGCAAGGCTCCTCTTGCTCGGAAATAGCGTTGAAAAAAGGCGAGCCATCAGGCTCGCCAAAGGCTTACAACATGCTGAGCGTGTAAGGCTGTGTCTTTGCTCAGGCCGCCAGGATCTCGGCGAGATCCGCGTCTGCCGTGGTGGTGCCTTTCAGGCCAAACTGCTCCTCCAGCACCTTGAGCAGGGCCGGGGTGAGGAAGGCCGGGGCGGTCGGGCCGGTGCGGATGTCCTTCACGCCGAGCGCCAGCAGGGTGAGCAAAATGACGATGGCTTTTTGCTCGAACCAGGAGAGCACCAGGGTCAGCGGCAGATCGTTGACGCCGCACTCGAACGCGTCGGCGAGCGCCAGGGCCAGCTGGATGGCGGAGTAGGCATCATTGCACTGACCCACGTCCAGCAGGCGCGGAATGCCGCCGATGTCGCCGAAATCGAGCTTGTTGAACTTGTACTTGCCGCAGCCCAGGGTCAGCAGCAGGCTGTCCTGCGGGATCGCCTTGGCAAACTCGGTGTAGTAGGCGCGCTCGGCACGGTCGCCGTCACATCCCCCCACCAGGAAGAAGTGGCTGATTTCGCCAGCCTTGACCTTGTCGATCACTGCGGGAGCGGCCTGCATCAGGGCGTTGCGGGCAAAACCGATGGTGATGAAGTGCTCGAGCTCAACGTGCTTGAAGCCTTCCAGCGCTTGCGCCTTGGCGATAACGACGGAGAAATCTTCCCCTTCCAGGTGGGTCACGCCCGGCCAGCCGACGATGGAGCGGGTGAAGATGCGATCGCTGTAGTTGCCCACGTTCGGGTCGATGATGCAGTTGGAGGTCATCACCACGGCGCCCGGGAAGTTGGCAAACTCCTTCTGCTGGTTCTGCCAGGCGGAGCCGTAGTTGCCCACCAGGTGCGGGTACTGCTTGAAGAAGGGGTAGGCCAGGGCCGGCAGCATCTCGCCATGGGTGTAGACGTTGATGCCAGTGCCCCTGGTCTGCTCCAGGATGAGCTTGAGATCCACCATGTCGTGGCCGGAGACCAGAATACACTTGCCCGGTACCGGAGTGACGCGTACCTGAGTCGGCTCGGGGTGGCCGAAGGCGGTGGTTTCACCGAGATCCAGCATCTCCATGATCTTGAAGTTCAGCAGGCCAATGTCCATGGCGCACTTGAACAGGGGATCCAGATCGCAGGGATCCGTGCCGAGCCAGCTCATGATGCGATGGAATTCGGCGGCGACCCCGGCATCCTGCTGATCCAGCACCCGGGCGTGTTCCATGTAGGCGGCGGCACCCTTGAGGCCATAGAGGCAGAGCAGGCGCAGCCCCATGATGTCTTCGTTGACCTCGTTTTTGCCCCGGTTGACCGCGGTCTGCGGCGCCTGGGCAAGCTGGGCCAGCAGATCGGCACCCGGCTCGAAGCGGGCGGCAGCGGGCAGTGCATCGGCCTGTACCGCCAGCGGTGCCAGCTTGGCGGCCAGTTGCTGGCGATAGGCCAGCGCCTGGTTGACGTAGGCGACGATGCGAGCGGAGTCGAAGTTGACGTTGGTGAGGGTGGCAAAGAACGCCTTGGGCACGAAAGCGTCTATTTCGCTGTCGACGATGCCGTGCTCGCGGGCCGCCAGGGCCCAGGCGCTGAGCCCTTGCAGGGTATAGATCAGCACATCCTGCAGATCAGAAGTTTCAGCCGTCTTGCCGCACATGCCTTGTGCATAGGCGCAGCCGTTGCCTGCCGGGGTACGAATAGTCTGTTCACATTGCACACAAAACATCATGTCTCTCCTAATTGGACATTTCAGTTATCTGTTTTGTGGCGATTCTATTCCCCTCCTGGAAAACTTAATAGGCATTCAATTTACCAATTAACATTTCATTGATGCAGATCAAATAGAAAAAAGCCGCCCAAATCGGGCGGCAAGCGGGTGGGAAATCAAGGAGAGACAACTCGGGTGTGCAACAACAGGGGCAATGATACGGGCCGGAGCATGGGCAGCCGGCCCCAGGTTCATCAGGCCAGATAGGCGCGCAGCATCCAGACCAGTTTTTCCTGCTGCTGCACATAGTCGGAGAGGATGGATGCAGTCCCTTCATCACCGGCATCGGCGGCCTGACCCAGGATGCGGCGCTGGGCAACCAGCAGTTCGCGGAAGCTCGCCAGCAGGGATTCCACGCAGGCACGACCGTCATGCAGCCCCTTCTGCTCGGGGATGGCGGACACCTGGATGTAGTCGCTGAAGCTGTGCAGGGGCACGCCATCCAGGGTCAGAATGCGTTCGGCCAGGGCATCGACTTTCAGCAGCAGGTCGTTGTAGATCTCTTCGAATTTCAGGTGCAGCTCGAAGAACTGGTTGCCGCGGATGTTCCAGTGGAAGCCACGGACGTTCATGTAGAGGATCTGGTAGCTGGCCAGCAGCTTGTTGAGCTCGGCGGCCAGGGCTTGTGATTGAACGGTATCAAGACCAATGGGGCTCTTCATGATTCACCTCCAGGTGGTAAGCATTATCGGGAACGGAGTCAGCTTATCCAGAAGCAGACTCAAAGGACAATCGTCTGTGCCTTGCCGATCCATAGCCAATGGCTATCGTCGGCAAAAATGCAACGGCTTTCATTGCTCAAGCCGTTCGATATAGAGGATCACCTCGCCGAGGTGAATGCCGAACTTGCTGATCTTCGCGCGGTTGATCAGGCGATCGTCGTCCAGCAGATACATCCAGTCATCAAAGCTCACCCTCACCACGCTCTCATCCGGCAGTGCCAGATCGAGTTGATAACGCCAGTTGAGGGCAAAGCCCTCTGTCTTGCCTACCGCCTCCCCCACCACGTCTGAAGCCGTGCCGCGCCAGTGGCCATCCGCCCCCTTGCTCAAAAACCAGGTGCGGGTCTGCCGACGGCCATCATCGAAGTAAAACTGCTCGAACAGCTCCCCCTTGCCCTCTCGCCAGTGCCCCTGCATCTCGACCCGAAAGCGACTGGTCACTTCGCCGCTGCGGTCCGTCACCAGGCCGTGGGCCACCAGCTTGCCATTGAAGAAACGGGCGAGATCCCAGCCCGGCCGGGAGCCGCGATAATCGTCAAGACCCGCGCCGCAACCAGAGAGCCACAGCAGGGGCAGCAACCAGGCAAGACGCCACCAGGAAGAGAACTTCATGGAATACTCCATCAGGATTGGCCGCGCAGACGGCGGGTCAGAGCGGGATCCCGGCTGTCGTCAGTCAGCCAGATAGCAAGAAACGCGGGGGCGAAGGCGGGATCATCAAGAGAGCCAAGGAGGCGATCTCGCAACCAGAAGTGGCCCGTGCCTTGCTCGTCCACATAAAAAACCAGCTTGTCGCCGGGGGCGACATCCGGCCAGAGCGTGGCCAGTCGAGCCAGCCAGCGTTGGCGCTCACTCTCGCTACCAAGGCCGAGCCGCTGCCACTCGGCGGCGGTCGCCTCCAGCAGATCCTGGCGCTCGATGGCCCTCGCGTAGGTAATGCTGAGGGCCTGCGGGTAGCGCCCCGGCTGATAGCGACCGCTCTCGCTGTAGAGGGTGGCGTCATAGATCTTGAACCAGAGCCAGCGCATCTCCCCCTGTCCCACGGTTCGCAGCCCCTGCCAGGGGGCGGCAACACTCTGGGCGGTCGCAAGCAGTGGCAGGCTCAAGGCCGCCAGCAGCAGGCTAGTTCCACCCCATGTGCCAACGGGCGGGATCCTCCAGTTCATGCCAGTCCATCTCCTGTTCCTGCAGGGTGTTGATATCCTGCATCACCACGCTCGCCAGATGCCCCTGGGCATCGCGCTGGCAGGCCACCACCAGGTAGAAACGCTCGGCCAGCTCGCACTGGCCATCCCTGGTCCACTTGGAAAACAACAAGGTGTCGGTCGAAAAGGTGTTCATCTCGTCTCACCCTCCAGCTTGACCGTTACCCACAGGAGTACGGGTAACCACCACATCCAGATCACCGCCAGCAGCACTGCGCTTGTCCAGATGCCCCAGGGTAAGTTTACTGCCCCCATGGCGGCCCCCGCCATATAGGAGGAGGCGCCCCCCACCATGCCGAACAGCCCCTGTTGCCAGCGCGGCAAGAGGCGAAGCCAGGGAAGGCCGTGGGAGAGGGTCAGGGCGAAACCGCACCAAAGCAGCAACAGCCAGAGCGGAAAACCGGACGGAAAGTGAAACAGGCCGAGGCGCCAGAGCAGGATGTCGAGCAGGCAGCCTGCCAGGGCGACCGGGATGAGGCGCCAGTCCTGCCCGCGGCGGGGGGAGAAGATGAAATGGAGCAGCAGCATCCCGAGCAGCGGGCCCGGTTGCTGCCATCTCACCGCCAGCAACCAGTAGAGGTTGAATCCCAGCAGGTGGGCCCACTGCCACATGATCAGCGACCGTGTGCCGGCAAGTCCCCGGACCAGCCATGGGGCCCCGGCTTGGCGGCCTCCAGTTGCACCAGGCTGATGGCCCGCTCCCAGAATCCCCCTTCACAGTAGACGAAATAGAAGTGCCAGAGCCGGATGAAATCCTGGCTGTAACCGAGCTTGGGCAGCTCCGGAGCCAGCGCCAGGAAGCGTTCGCACCAGTGGGCCAGGGTACGGGCATAGTGGTGGCCGTGATCGTGCAGCCGTACCAGCTGCATGTCGGTCTCCCGCGCCAGCAGACCCGCCATCTGGGAGACGCAGGGCAGGCAGCCTCCCGGGAAGATGTAGCGCTGGATGAAGTCCACCCCGCGCAGATACTGGGCGTGACGCTGATCGGCGATGGTGATGGCCTGGATCAGCAGGCGTCCGCCGGGCTTGAGCAGGCGCGACAACTGGCGGAAATAGTCGGGCAGGAAGGCGTGCCCCACCGCCTCGATCATCTCGATGGAGACCAGCTTGTCATAGCGTCCCTCCAGCTTGCGGTAATCCTCCAGCAGCAAGGTGATGCGATCCCCCAGCCCCTCCCGCTCGATCCACGCCTTGGCATAGTCGTGCTGGGCCCGGGAGATGGTAGTGGTGGTGACCCGGCAGCCGTAGTGACGGGCCGCATAGACGGCGAGACCGCCCCAGCCGGTGCCTATCTCCAGCAGGTGGTCGTCCGGCCCAAGCTCAAGCCGCTCACAGATGGTGTGCAGCTTGGCCTGCTGCCCCTCCTCCAGGGTGGCATCCGGGTGGGGATAGATGGCGCTCGAATACTGCATGTGATCGTCGAGAAAGCCCTGATAGAGGGTGTTGCCAAGGTCATAGTGGGCGGCGATGTTGGCACGCGAACCGGTCAGGGTATTGCGATTGAACCAATGGCGCACCTTGTTGAACGGGAAGCTGAGCCAGCCGAGGCGCCGTTCCAGGGCGTCGAGCAACGGCAGATTGCGGGCCAGCAAGCGCACCAGTGCCACCGGCTCCGGGCTGGTCCAGAGACCCTCCACCCAGGTCTCTCCTGCGGCGATGCTGCCCCCCAGCAGCAGGCGGCGATAAAACGCCGGATCCTGCACCACCAGCTCGGCATGCAGGTCGCTGCCCGCCTTGCCGAAACGGTGGCACTCGCTGCCGTCGTGGAGCACCAGCTGGCCCTGCTCAAGGCGCGCCAGCAATTTGAGCAGCAGTTGCTTGGCCCCCTTGTCGATGAAAGAGGCAGAGAGGGTTGATTGAGCAAGTTCCATTAGCGGCTCTCCGAATGGGTCAAGAGTGGGGTCGTTCGGTTGGGATGAACCCGCGCCATGGGCTGCTGACAACACCAGGAAGCGGAATTAAACGGGTGTGTCAGCGTCACGGGCGGCTCTCCGGATGGGTGAAGACGGGGGTGCGTTTGATAAAAAGGCGCAGGGCCTGCCAGTAGATCCCGAGCAGCACCTTCAGGGTCATCCAGGGCCAGCGAGCCAGCAGCGCCGCCAGCCCGCTGCGGCACCAGGGCGCGCGGCGCAGGGCCAGGGTGGCGTCAAACAGCTTGTTCTCACCGGATACGGGGTGACTCTCGATATGGATCAGCGCCTCCTCTTTCGGCGCCCGGATGCGCCAGTGGTAGCGCATCCCCAGTCCCATGAAGGGGGAGACATGAAAATCCTTGTCATGGGGAGAGAGCGCCGCCAGATCCAGCAGGTAGTAGTGGCGCTCGTTCCAGGGGGTATTGGAGACCTCCGCCAGCAGGTAGCGGGTCTCCCCCGCCCGATCGCAGAAGTAGAAATTGACCGGGCTGAAATAAAACCCGAGGCAGCGCACGTTGCCAAGGAGCAGCACCCGCCCGCCGGACTCCGCATCTCCCCCAAGGGCCGCCACCTTGTCCCAGACCGCCTGCTTGAGGGGCCCTTCGCTGCCCCGCAGATAGTCCTCGCGGCGAAACGAGAGCAGTCCGGCCCGCTCCACGGCAAACCAGCGCCCCTGCTCAAGCCCGGGCAGTTCGTCCAGATCCAGCCCCAGCATGAAGAGGCTGTAGGAAAAGGCGTGGGGACGCGGCGCGAAGCGGCGGTGGCGCACCGAGCCTTGCCAGATGGCGCTGATCCCCTCCCCCATTCCCTCGTCCCCTTGCGTCAAGGCCGCGGCGCCGCTCATAGCTCGGCCCCGAAGCGTCTGGCCACGTCCAGGGCGCTGCGCACCCCGTCCTCATGAAAACCGTTGTACCAGTAAGCCCCGCAGAAGTGGGTGCGCTGATGGCCACAGATCTCTCCCCGTCGCTGCTGGGCGGCGATGGAGCCCTGATTGAATACCGGATGATGATAGACGAAACGGCGCAACACCTTGCTCTCGTCCACCCGTCCACGGGGATTGAGGCTGACGCAGAAGGGCGCTGGGGAGCTCACCCCCTGCAGGATGTTCATGTTGTAGCTCACCAGGGGGCGCGCCCCGTCATCCTCACCGAGCTGGTAGTTCCAGCTCGCCCACGCCTTGCGGCGCATCGGCAAACAGGAGGCGTCGGTGTGCAGCCAGACGTCGTTGGCCTGATAGGGCATGTTCCCGAGGATGGCCCTCTCTCCGTCGCTCGCATCCGCCAGCAGGGCCAGGGCCTGATCGCTGTGACAGGCGAAGATCACCTCGTCAAAATGGGCCTCCTGCCCCTGGCTGGTGACCACGACGCCATCCGCCACCCGGCGCACCGCCTCCACCGGGGTAGCGAGGCGGATGCGCGACTGCCAGCCCGCCGTGAGCGGCCCTATGTACTCTCGCGAGCCACCCGGGATCACATACCACTGGGGCCGGTTCGCCACCTCCAGCAGCCCGTGGTTGGCGAAAAACCGCAGGAAGAAGCTCAAGGGGAAGGCACGCATGTCCGCCAGGGTGGAGGACCAGATGGCCGCTCCCATGGGCAGGATGTAGTGGCGGGCGAAATAGTCGCTGAATTTCCCCGCCTGCAGGAAGTCCCCCAGGGTCAGCTCGGGGGTCAGCTCCCGCTGGCGATGCGCGGCCAGCCAGGCCCGCGCCTCCCGGTTGAAGCGCAGTATCTCGGCGACGAAGCGATAGAAGCGCGGGCTCAGCAGATTGCGGCGCCGGGCGAACAGGGTATCGAGGTTGTGGCCGTTGTACTCCATCCCCTCGGGACTATTGACCGAGAAGCTCATCTCGGCGGGTTGGCGCCCCACCCCGATGCGCTCCAGCAATTTGAGGAAGTTGGGATAGGTGCGGTCATTGAAGACGATGAAGCCGGTGTCGATGGCATAGTGGCGCCCAGCCTGTTCCACCTCCACGGTGGCGGTGTGGCCTCCCAGGGTCGGCGCCGCCTCGAACAGGGTGATGTCATGCAGCTTGTGGAGCAGAAAACCGGCGGTAAGACCGGAGATACCGGAGCCGACGATGGCGATCTTTTTCTTCATGAAGGGCGTCCTTTCGAAACGAGTGTGCGGCCAAGGCGCAGCCAGAGCCCCGTCGGCAGGGCGCCGAGCAGGCGCAGCAGCCAGATGAAGCGACGGGGAAAATGGATCTGGTGGCGACCGGCGGCAAGCCCCGTCATGATGGCGCGGGAAGCCTCTTCCACCGTCACCAGGCAGGGCATGGGAAAATCATTCTTGTCGGTGAGCGGCGTCTGCACGAAGCCCGGGCGGATCAGGGTCACCCCTATGCCCTTGCTGGCCAGATCCAGGCGCAACGTATCCGCCAGATAATCGAGGGCCGCCTTGGAGGCGCCATAGGCCTCCGCCCGTGGCAGGGGCAGCCAGCTCACCGAGGAGCTGACGATGGCAAGCCGTCCACCCGCCCCCAGCCGCGGCAGCAAGGCGGCCAGGGCGTTGCCGGTGGCGATGAGGTTGGTCTCGATGACCCGGGCAAACAGGGCGCCGTCAAAGCCTTCTGCCGGATCCATGTACTCGCAGTTGCCCGCATTGAGAATGAGCAGGTCGAGGGCGGGCAGGCTCGCGGCCACCCCGGCCATGGCGGCGCTGTCGCGCGCATCGAATTGCAAAGGGGTGATCCCCTGGTCGGCCAGTGCCTGCAAGCGCACCTCGTCCCGGCCACAACCCCACACCTGCCAGCCGGCGCGCCGATAATCCAGCGCCAGCTGGCGGCCGATGCCCGAGGTGGCCCCGGTGATCAGCACCCGGCCGCTCATGTCCCCAGCCTCCCCTTGATGGCCCGTACCACGGGCCCCAGCAGCGGCAACTGCTCGTAGAGCATGGCCCCGAGATCGAAGTAGTCCCGGTGCAGGCACACCTTGCCCCAGAAGTCGAACGTCAGCCGGGTGGCCCCCTCCACCCTGACGGCCCGGCCACCGGCAATCCTGGGGTGGGAGAAGGTCATGACCCAGGCGAGCCAGGCTTCGTTGCCCGACTGCTGCTGACTCGTTATCTCGAAACTGCACTGGGCAAGGCGCTCATAAAGGGAGGAAAAGTAGCGGGTGAGCGCGGCCAGCCCCTCTATCCGGTGCGCAGGATCGATGAAGATCACCTCATCGGCATAGACCTCCGGCAAGCGGTGCAACTGATGCTTGTCCAATTGCAGGTAGAGGATGACAAAGCGGGCCAGCGCGTCATTCATGCTAGTTTTTCTCCAGTTCGCGGAACATCTCGATGGCCCTCACCCGTGCAACGGCATGATCCACCATGGGGGCCGGATAATCCTGCCGCCCCTTGAGCCGCAACCAGTCGTGGGGCTCGTGGAGATAGGCAGCAGGCACATCCGCCAGCTCAGTGACCCAGGTATGAATGAACTCCCCTTGTGGATCAAATCGTTGCCCCTGGGTGGTGGGGTTGAAGACCCGGAAATAGGGCGCCGCATCGGCCCCTGTCCCCGCCGCCCACTGCCAGCCGCCATTATTGGCCGCCAGATCCCCGTCGATGAGCCGACTCATGAAGTAGTCCTCCCCAAGCCGCCAGTGGATGTGGAGATCCTTGGTGAGGAAGCTCGCCACTATCATCCGCAGCCGGTTGTGCATCCAGCCGGTGGCGTTGAGGCAACGCATGGCCGCATCGACCACGGGGTAGCCGGTGCGCCCCTCGCACCAGGCGGCGAAGGCATCCGGATCCCAGCTCCACGGCAGGGCCGCCGTCTCCGGCTTGAAGGGGCGGTTCATGGAGAGGCTCGGGATCAGCACCAGCAAGTGGCGGTAGAACTCGCGCCAGATGAGCTCGTTGAGCCAGACAAAACCGGGTTGGGCCTTCGACAGGGGCCGGTAGCCGAGACGCTGCTGCAGCGCCCCCACGCACTGGCGGGCACTGATGATGCCCGCCGCCAGATAGGGGGAGAGCACGGAGGTGCCCGCCAGCGCCGGAAAGTCCCGGGTCTCGCCGTAATCGAGCACCGCCTGATCCAGAAAAGCGTGCAACCGGCGTCTCGCCTCGGCCTCCCCCACCGGCCAGCGGGTGTCCGGCGTCAGATCCCCCAGCCCGTCGTCCACCCACTCCCGCTCGGCCAGTGGCAGCCACGGCAACGGCTCGCCGCGTGGTGCGGGGGCACGGTGAATGACGAAACCATCCTCCTCGAGAGCCTTGAGCCAGGCGCGGCTGAAGGGGGTGAAGACCTTGAACATCTCCCCCGACCCGGTCAGCACCCGACCGGGCGGCAGCACGCAGCAGCCGTTGAACCAGTGGCTGGTCATGCCCTGCTCCCCCAGCGCGGCGCTGACGGTGTGGTCGCGGCGCAGCTCGTCAATCTCGATGGCCTGGTTGGCGTAGAGCTGGCTCACCCCGAGCTCCCGGCAGAGCGCCGTCAGCGCCGTCGGCACCTCGGCAAAGGTCTCGACCCGCAGCAGATGAAGCGGAATGCCGAGGGCCGCCAGCTCGCGGCCCATGGCATCCACCTGTGCCAGCATGAAGCGCTGGCGGACCGGGGCCAGCTTGTGCGCCTGCCACTGGGTCGGCGAGACGATGAAGAGTGCGGCGACCGGTTCATCTCCGGCGCAGGCGTGGCGCAGGGCCGGGTTGTCGGCCAGACGCAGATCGTTGCGAAACCAGACCAGCCTCATGACGGTGTTCTCCCGCCCTTGCCCTTCGCCTTGGCAGTGCGGGGCGTCGCATTGACCTCTGCCAGGGTGGCGTGCCAGTTGCGGGCACGCCGCCACGGCTCATCGTAGAGGCGTCCCAGCTCGCCAAAGAAGCGGGTACCCGCAGGCCATTCGGCGGCCTGGTCCTGCTTGCCGAGCCCGGCCCCCAGCAGGATCAGCCAGGGGGGTGTGGCGCGCCCCTCCAGCAAGGTGGCATGGCGGGGCTCCACCGCCCCCAGCAGTTGCACCTCATATCCCTGACCGATGAGCTCATACGCAGCCCAGACCAGATCCAGCGGCCCCACCTGCCCCCAGCTTGCCAGGGTGACGGGGACGCCCTTCTCCTGCTCGATGAGGTGGCGGGCGAAGCGGGTATGCAGCCAGCCGAGCCACACCTGTTGCAGCAGCTCGCCATCGGGGCGCTCGCGCCACAGCCCCAGCAGCCGCTCCACCAGGGGCTGCAGCACCCGGTTGCGCACCAGCTCGAAGGGGTAGCTCGTCAGCAGATCGCCAAGCTCGGCCTCCGCCTTGCGCTGGTTGAAGGCAAGCAGCGCCTGGCTGAACTGCTCCAGGGTCTGCTGCCAGTGATCGCTCACTGGCGCACTCTGGGGCTCGCTCAACAGCCCCTTCACCTGACCTATGCTCACTCCCCGCTCCAGCCAGCTCAGGATCTCGCCTATCTGGCGGATATCCTGCTCGCTGTAGAGGCGATGGCCCTTCTCGGTTCGGGCCGGTTGCACCAGCCCGTAGCGGCGCTGCCAGGCGCGCAGGGTGACGGCGTTGACGCCGGTGAGGCGGGAGACCTCGCGAATGGGGTAGACGCCCTCGTCGGGGAGAGGCGCGGCTGCTTGTGATTCATCAGACATGAGAGAGTCCATCAGACGTTGGGAAGAGGCCCCGGTGATCCGCCGGGGCCTGCACAGGGTGTTCAGAGCCCGTAGCGCAGCTTGAGCGTGTCGGGATGAAGGTCGAGGTAGGCCTGATCGGCCAAATCCAGCCACACCTTCACAGCCCGTAACGCAATTTCAGCGTGTCGGGATGGGGATTGAGGTACACCTGCTCGGCGAGATAGGGGTTCGGGTACTCGCGCAGGTAATGGCGGATCAGGGTAAGGGGCACCAGCAGCGGGAAGACCCCGGTGCGGTACTTGTCGATGGTGTCGCACAGCTCCTGCTTCTGGGCCGGGGTCAGCACCCGCTTGAAGTAGCCCTGCAGGTGCATCAGCACATTGGTGTGGCTGCGGCGGTTGGCCCGCAGGGTCAGCGCCGCCATCAACCCCTGGATGTAGCTGTCGGCCACCTCCTGCAGGTTGGCCTTGCCAAGGTTGGCGAGCAGGCGCCCCAGCGCCCGGTAGTGGGTGGTGGCGTGGGAGAGCACCAGGTACTTGTAGCGTGAATGGAAGCGGATCAGGGCTGAGGCGGTGATCCCCCGGGCGCAAAGCTGCTGCCAGTCGTGATAGGCAAAGACCCGCAGGACGAAGTTCTCCCGCAGGATGGGGTCGCACAGGCGGCCATCTTCCTCCACCGGCAGCAGGGGGTTGGCCTCCATCAGCGCCTTGGCGAAGAGGCCGACCCCCTCCTTGGCGCTCCCCTCGTTGTTGGCGCCATAGATGCGCACCCGCTCCATGCCGCAGCTGGGGGACTTGGCGCAGAGGATGTAGCCGGAGAGGAAGTCGAGCTGGCGTGCCTTCTGCTCGCTGAAGGCAATCAGCTTGTCGGTGACGTCGAAGCTGCCGTTGCTTGCCTCGGCCCGCACCTCGCCCTGGCGCTTCACCAGCCGGATGGCGGCGCGGGGAGCCCCCAGGCCAATGGCCATCTCGGGGCAGACGGGGTGATAGTCGAAATGGGCGCCCAGATCCCGTTCACAGAAGCTGGAGCGTTTGTGGCCCCCGTCGAACCGCACTTCCTGACCGAGCAGACAGGCACTGATACCGACCTTTATCTTGTACATGATGAAGCCCCTTGTATAAGCCTTGAGTAAGTTATAGCAGTTATACAAAAGATTGGAAGCTGTATAACTATTGCGAACTGATACGGCCAGGGGGCGGCGGGCGGATCAGCCCCCATAAAAAAAACCCATGACCGAAGTCATGGGTAAAGGTGAAGACCCTGCAGGAAGGATCATCAGAAGCTGTATTTCACACCCAGGCTGGAGATGGAGCCTTTTTGCAGATCCCAGTTGCGATAGGTGTAGTCGGCGGTGAGGGCCAGGTTCTGGGTCAGCTTGTAGGCCGCCCCCGCCTTGAAGTCGTGCATGTCGTCGGTCATGTTGGCGTAGCGATAGCCGGTGGAGAGCTCGACGGCGCCGATGTCGTAGCGCAGGCCCACTTCTCCGTAGAGGCTGCCGCTCTTCTTGCGGGCCAGGGTATCCCAACCGGAATGGTTCACATCGGAGGCCAGCTCCCGTTCCAGGCTGTAGCCCATCAGGCCGGTTTCACCGTAGAGGTTCAGGCCAGTGCTGAGGGGGGTGTAGACACCCATCCCCAGGCTGGAGATGGCCATGCTGTCGTTGCCGCTGCTGCGGGAGGTGTATTCGCTGCCGATCCGGCCATAGACATTGCTGGTGAAGCTCTTGGAGAGATCCAGGCTCAGGCCGCCGAAGTCGCGGTTCTCCCCATCCTTGCCACCGATGTAGTCAGACTTGGTGTGGGCCCAGGTGGCAGAGCCCTTGGCATAGCTGAAGGCATCTTGCGCCAGGACGGAGGTGGAAGAGAGACCGGCCAGAACCAGAACAGACAGTGCGATCTTTTGCATTTTGTTGACTCCATGGGTTGAGTTAGGCGGACCTAACTGGAATGGAGCCATTGTGACGGGCAAAGGGGGCAACGCCGAGGAGCAAGCTGTTGCCAAACCATGTCAGATGTAAGCGGATATTGCTGGCGGTTACCGGTGCAACACTCTGCGGGGGAGCGAGGGCTCCCCCGCCGTCATCCTAGCGGAACTCCACCTCGTCGATCTGCACCCGCACCAGCGGCTTGCCGGTGAGGCCGGCGGGTCGTGCCAGCTCGATGGCCCGGGAGGCGCGCGCCTCCCCCTTGCGCAGGTAGGAGTCAGGCAGGCGGTTCTCCCCGACCCAGAAGCGCACGGGCTCGGTCGAGAGCTGTACCCCGTCGGCGCTGAACAGGGTCAGGCTGCCGTTGACGCGCACCACGTTGCGACTGCCGGTGTTGCTCACCACGAACTGCAGGCTGAGGGGATCGTCCCCCGCCACCTGGTCCAGCTTCACCGTGATGCCGTCCCGGGTCGCCTGGGAAAGCAAGTCGGGATGGGTCATGGCCTGCTCGGTCAGCACCGGGGCCGCGACACTCGCCGTCACTGCCTGACCGGCTACCGTGGCTGCCGGCTTGACCAGCAGGTATTCCCAGGTGAAATCGTCATTGAGTTGCACCTGGCGACCATCCGGCAAGGTGATCTGGTGCAGGGGAGCCGCCTCGGCCAGCAGAGGGCACAGACAGAGGGCGACCAGCAGTCGGGAGAGGGGTTTCATGGGCAGGCACTCGATAAAGGATGCGAAGGGGGCAGTATAAAGAGTCGTGCCCTCCTTGCCTATGACCCCCCTCACGTTACGCCCCGGCTCAGATGACCAGGGGGTGGGGATCCTCCAGCGTGGCCAGATCCAGGGTCACCAGATCGAACTGGGCACTCCTGAGGGCCTTCTGGATGGTGGGCTGCATGTCGAACACCAGGGCCCGCAGCCGTTCGGGCACCCGGATCCTCGCAAGGGTGGTGACCCTGTCACCCAGGGTATGGAAGAAGACCTGGGCGCCCCCCAGTCCCATGTCCACCAGCATCTGCTCGGCCATGTCGACCATCCGCAGGTGCCGCCTGTCCAGGGAGGTCATATCGACAAAGCGCCGGCTCAGGCAGGCCTCCCCCACGTCTCCCCAGAGCGCCAGTTGCCGCTGGTGAAAACCGTAGCGAAAATCCCGGTTGGTCATCCCCTGCTCGGCAAAGATCCAGAGGGTGTTGGCGGGCAGGCTGTGGAATCGGCGCAGGTACTCCCGCTTCTCCTCCACCGAGGCCGACATCAGCAGCGGCGGGCCCTCTTCATGTTCGAGCTGCTGGCAGAGGTAGCGCACCGGGTCGGTCACCTCGGCGAGGTGGCCCAGGTGGGCGCTGAAGATCATCTCGTCGGTCTTGAGCACCTGATGGGGGATGCCGTAGTGCCGGCAGTAGCGCTGTGCCCTGGCCACCGACTGGCGGCTGAGGGTGGGGTTGTCCAGGGTGATGGCGCGAAATCGCACCCCGCTGGCCCGGCACAGATCCATGCTGTAGCAGGATTCCAGTCGGCCGGAGAAGGAGACAAGCAGTTCGCTGTAACCGGCCAGGGTGTTGATGAGCCTCTGTTCCCTGGCTTGAAAGGTCTGATCGTATCCCCGATGCAGCGCAACGACATTGGCATCCATAACAACAACTCCGGATGATGAACTGGATACCATTTTGCCCGCCCCAAGCTGAATATACACTTAAAGAGTGCGGGTAAAACTGTACATTATTTGCTCCAAATCAACGCTTCCCCCACTTTTTTCGCTGCGAAGCGAAACTGGCTCCCCTCAGGCAGGCAACAACCCCTGATCGATCAGATGCGCCCGGCACCGGGCCGGATCGGTGAAGATCAGCCCCCGCAGACCGAGCGCCTCGGCCGCCGCCACGTTGGCCGGGCTGTCGTCGATAAAGAGGCACTCCCCAGCCTTGAGGTCGAACGACACCAGCAGATAGCGGTAGATGTCGGGCTCGGGCTTGAGCATCCGCACCCGGGCCGACACTACCTTGCCGCTGAAGAAGCGCCAGAAGGACTGATGCTGCTCCAGCCAGTCGATGCTGGCGTGCCCCATGTTGGAGAGGGCATAGAGGGTGTGGCCTGCACCGTGCAATTCTTCGATGAGCGCCACCATGGCGGGATCCGGCACAAGGGAGGACGGCACCGCCTGCAAGATGGCCAGATTCTCCGCCATCGACAGGCCGGTGCGCCCCTGCGCCTGACGGGCCATGGTGTGCAGGGAGAGGGTCCCCCTGTCCACCTCCAGCCAGTCCGGGTGGTTGAACAGCTGCTCCGCGATCGCTGTCGCCCCCTCGGGTCCGCGCACCCCACTCACTATGGCCACCGGATCCCAGCGCACCACCACCCTGCCCAGATCGAAGATCACCGCCATCGTCTCGTCCCCTCTATGTGTTGCCACGGATGTGGTCACGGCGGTTGCCATAAACAGGGACTAGAACGACGCTCACTCTCCCTCGGCAACCCGAGCCACCACCCTGCCCCGTTCAACGCCCCCGGGCAAGTTTTACTTGCATCGCACCGCCAAATCCCTTAATGGTTATGGCGTTACATTCAGGACACGCCCATGAACACACCATTCTTCTTTGTTTTCTCGTTTACCCGGCCCACATGAGGGAAGGCCCGTCGTCACGTGAACCATTCGCGTAAACAGAAACCAAAGACGAATCGAGCCTCCCCAGCGGAGGCTTTTTTTTGCACCACACACCACAGAATCACTGGATAGGGAACCACCATGGCAACGCTCGACGAGATCAGACACGACATCACCCAGTTGGATCAGGAGCTGCTCGCCCTGCTGGCCAAACGCAAGACCCTCAGCATCGAGGTCGCCCGCGCCAAGCAGGCCAATCCCCGTCCCATCCGTGACCACCAGCGCGAACAGGACTTGCTGGTCGCCCTGATCCAGAAAGGGCGCGCCCTCGGACTGGATGCCCAGTACATCACCCGCATCTACCACACCATCATCGAAGACTCCGTGCTCTCCCAGCAGGCCTACCTGCAGAGCCTGCTCAACCCCCAGCAGCAGGAGCCCATGACCAGCGTCGCCTACCTGGGACCGCGCGGCTCCTACTCGAGCCTGGCCGCCCGCAAGTACCTGGCCCGCTACAAGGATCAGGTGATCGAGGTGAACTGTCAGAACTTCCGCGAGGTGCTGGACACGGTGGAGTCGGGCCGCGCCGCCTTCGGGGTGCTGCCCATCGAGAACACCAGCTCGGGCTCCATCAACGAGGTGTACGACGTGATGCAGCACACCACCCTCTCCATCGTGGGTGAGCTCACCTATCCCATCGAGCACTGCATCCTCACCGCCGTGCCCACTGAGATCGAACGCATCAAGACCTTCTACGCCCATCCTCAGGTGTTCCAGCAGTGCTCCCATTACCTCAGCAAGCTGGAAGGGGCGCGCCACGAGATCTGCGACTCCTCCTCCAGCGCCATGATGAAGGTGAAGGAGCTGGCAAGCCCGGAAGCGGCGGCCATCGGCAGCGCCGCCGGCGGCGAGCTCTATGGCCTGGACGTGCTGGCCGAGCAGCTCGCCAACCAGAAGGAGAACTACAGCCGCTTCATCGTGGTGGCGCGCAAGCCCATCGACGTGGCGCCCCAGATCCCGGCCAAGACCACCCTCATCATGTCCACCTCCCAGAAGCCGGGCTCCCTGGTGGAGGCGCTGCTGGTGCTGCGCAGCCACGAGATCAACATGACCAAGCTGGAATCCCGTCCGGTGCAGGGCAACCCCTGGGAGGAGATGTTCTACCTGGATGTCTCCGCCAACCTGCAGACCCCGGCCATGCAGGCCGCCCTGCTGGAGCTGACCAAGATCACCCGCTACATCAAGGTGCTGGGCTGCTACCCGAGCGAAGACGTCAAGCCGACCGCCGTGCCGCCCGTCTTGATGGGAAGCTGATGGGGAGCGGATCCCGCCCCTGCCGCACAAAGGCGAGCCCCGGCTCGCCTTTGTGCTCTCTGCGCCCTCCCCGTGAGACGCGGCCCAGTCCCGCCCTTCCCTTCCGGCGTTAAACCGCCCTCCACCGCCTTCCTCGTGGACCCGGGATCCTGGCGCGGCTGTCTTTCCACTCACCATCAGGCCATCTTCCTCCCGTTGCGGCCCCCTTTTGCCGCCTGCCGGGCCTTTCTATTGTTTGGCTTTATTTAACGACATGGCAGCATCGTTAGATTTCCCTAAACAAAAAAGGCCGCCATTCCGGTGCCCGGGCGCCTCTTGTTCGATCTCAGCCCCCTTTTTCCTCGCCACAGGCCGGATCCCGCCCGGTCACCAAGTCCGTTTCTCCTGCAGAAGACCAGCTCCCCCCCCCCAAGACGCCAAGCCCGTTTATCCTCCCCAGGCCCTATCCCGTCCAACGCGGCAACCCCGGTTATTCCCCGCAGATCCGAGCCCCTTCCCGACCAAACCAAAAGGCGAGCCTGCGCTCGCCTTTGTCTGTGCCGTGATGATCGCCCGGCTCATGCCGGCGCCCCCCGGACCCGCCCTAGAACTGGCCCGCCATCAGCTGGTTCAGGTGATAGAGGTTGCGGGTGTCGAGCTCCAGCTCGGTGGCATAGGTGTTGCCACGGGGATAGGTCGCCACCACCCGGGCACCGCGCACCATGCCCGCCACCGACACATCCAGGGAGTTGGAGGTCTGGGTCAGGTCCTTGTAGCTGCTCTGGCCGCGCACCTGCTGGCCATTGAGCTGCTCCGCCAGCTCCCGGTAGGCGTCCATCTTGGAGGCGCGGATCGCCTGCAACATCTTCTCGGACTGGGAGGGACCGGGCTGGATGTCGATCACCGCATAACCCACCGCCTTGAGCACCGGGAAGTCATCGGGCTTCTCGCCCACGTCATAGTTCACCACCCGGTTGCCACTGCACGCCGTCAGCAACATGGCCATCAGGCAACCCAACAAGATTTTCATCGCTGTTTCCCCGTTTTCCTGTTCACCACACCCGATGTTTCACGGCTCAATGTCAGCCAGCCCGCTTCACGCTTCATGACGCGCCACCTCAAGGGGTCAGGTTGACCAGATGGCCGGACGGGCTCTGGCCCCCCCGCATCAGGTAACCGCGATTGATGGAGGCCCGGCCAAAGGAGTTGCTGGCACCGGACAAATATTGTTTCGGGATCAGGCTCTGGGCCGTGGTCTCCACCATCTTGGTGCGCAGATCGATGATGCGGGCGTTGACCAGGATCCCCTGCTGATTGCGGCTGAAGGTGCCGGTCAGGATGCGGGAGATGGGTAGCCGGGACGAGAGATCCTTGTAGTTGCGGCTCATCACGAAGTCCCCCTGCGGGGTCACCTGGATGTTGCCCGTGGTCTTGAAGTCCACCACCACTTCCCCGCGCCGGTTCAGCTCGTAGATGAAGCTCTCCTCGATCTGCTGCCCCATCCAGTTGGTGTCCTTCAGGGTGTCGAGATCGACAAAGGAGGCGACCGCAATGGGCTCGGTCAGGGTCGTGAGGGACTTGCGCTCCATCAGCTGATCCGTCATGCGGGCCACCAGCCAGTTGAGCTCCATCCCCTTCGCCGCCTGGCGGGGGTCTCCCAGCTCCCGATTGATGGGGTCGGCCGACCCGCAACCGACCAATGCCAGCGCCACCGCCAGCACCGTGATAACTCTCTTCATGGATACCTTTCCTGTATCTGCACCTGACCTGTTATCGGTCGCAACCGCCAACACTTGAGGCGGGAATGCGCGCAGGATCCTCGATGATCCCAGGGCAAAGGCGCGCACTGTGCCACCGGAGCCCACCGCGCGGGCTCCGGCCAGGGAAGAAGGCATGATTCTTGCTTTTATTTGGTCACCCGCTCCGGTGCAGACCGGATCTGTGTCCAGGATCCCTGACCCGCCCCACCGGCGGCAGCGGGGTCGCCCACTCAAGGTGTTTGTTATGAAAGTTTCGCTGCTGTTCACCCTGCTGCTGGCCAGCCTGTCGGCCAGGGCCGAACTTATCGAGGCCCAGGGCAGTGCCGCCATTCTGGGGGGCGACGAGGTCTACGCCCGCGAGCAGGCGACCCGGGATGCCCTGCGCCAGGCGCTGCTGGCCAGCGGCGCCTCCGTCTCCAGCATCCAGCGCCTGGAAAACGGCAGCCTGCGCTCCGAGCAGATCCAGATCCGCTCCGGCGGCGACATCCGCCAGTACCGCCTCAAGCGCGAAGAGGTGCGCAACGGCCGCATGTACATCACCCTCGTGGCCGACATCCAGGCGGAGCGGCAGATCTGTCAGACCCAGCACTACGCCAAGGATTTGACGCTGGTGCGCCTACGCATGCGCTACCCGGACCAGGCGAGCACCGGTGCCCTGGACGACATGCCCGCCGATCTCTCCCGCCGGCTGTTTGAAACCCTGGCGACGACGCCCCAGGTGGTCGCTCGCCAGTGGCTGGACGAGAATCTGCGCATCGACCCTCTCCATCTGCAACAGGGGGATCGCAGCGCCCTCGAGGAGATCAAGGCCCTGAGCCTGCGCACCGACAGCCAGTATCTGGTGCTCGGCAGCATCGACGACCTCTCCCTCGAGCCCCAGGGCAACGCCCTCACCAGCTGGTATGAGGATCCCGTGCGCAATTTCTCCATGCAGCTCTACCTGTTCGACGGCATCAACGGCAGCCTGCTTGGCCGCAAGGAGTACAAGGGCCGCGCCAACTGGACCTTCTCCAAGCGGGAGCAGGTGGGCAGCAGCGGCGGCCAGTTCTGGCAGTCGAGCTTTGGCCAGGAGGTGGGCTACCAGTTGAAGGAGGCGGCCCAGGACATCGCCGCCGAACTCGCCTGTGCCCCCGTCACCGCCCGGATCGTGGCCCAGCACGAGCGCGGCCCCCACATCAACCTGGGCCGTCGCAACGGGGTCAAGCTCGGGGACCAGTTCCGGGTCCAGCACAGCGCCGACTTCGTCGACCCGTATGGCAAGTCCAGGGTGATGCGCAACCCCGCAGACGGTCTGTTCGAGGTGGTGCAGGTGTTCGAGGATGGCGCCATCATCAGCAGTCAGAACAAATATTCGCCGTTCAATGTCCAAATCGGTGACCTGGCCGTATTGGAATAGGAATCAAGGGTTTAAAAGCACAATGCTTCTTGTATAATGCCCGCCACAAGGTTCCCGTAGCTCAGCAGGATAGAGCGGTCCCCTCCTAAGGGACAGGCCACTGGTTCGACTCCAGTCGGGAACACCATACACAGCAAGGGGCTGGCATCGTCATGATGCCAGCCCCTTTTGCGTTTCTGCGCCATTTCCCCTGCATCCATGGCGGCCAGGTCCCGCCCCCCCCCTCTTCAATGTCTCACTGCCACCAACAACCCCGCGAGCCCCACCAAAGATGATCCCGGCCATCCCCCGGTAGTTGCCACTCCCGGTGGCGGCACACCGTCATCTACCCTTGAAGGGCGCCGTCCGGCAGGACGGCCCTCCATTCGCCGAGACACAGAGAAGGACATCATGGGCAGCAAACGAAAATCCAGAACGGAAGAACCGGTCGTGGCCGAGGCGCAAAAGCCCCTTGGCAACAAGGCATACGAAAAGGCGCTGCGCCTCTTGCACGTGGAACTGGTCAGGCTGCAGCAGTGGGTGGTGCACAAGGGGCTCAAGGTCTGCATCGTCTTCGAGGGGCGCGACGGGGCCGGCAAGGGGGGCACCATCAAGGCGATCACCGAGCGGGTCAGCCCCCGGGTCTTTCGGGTCGTCGCACTGCCCGCCCCCACGGAGCGGGAGAAGAGCCAGCTCTACTTCCAGCGCTACATCCCCCATCTGCCGGCGGCGGGGGAGATCGTCATCTTCGATCGCAGCTGGTACAACCGGGCCGGGGTGGAGCGCATCATGGGCTTTTGCAGCGAGGAGACGAGCGACAAATTCCTGGCTGGCACCCCCATGGTGGAAAAAGCCCTGGTGGACTCAGGCATCATTCTGCTGAAGTACTGGCTGGAGGTGACCCCACAAGAGCAGGAGCGGCGGCTGCGGGATCGCATCGACGATGGCCGCAAGATCTGGAAGCTCTCCCCCATGGACATCAAGTCCTTCGATCGCTGGGATGATTACACCCGGGCGCGGGATGCCATGTTCATCGCCACCGACACCGCCTGGGCCCCCTGGTTCGTGGCCCACTCCGAGGACAAGAAACGGGTGCGCCTCAACATCATCTCCCACCTGCTGGCGCACATCCCCTACGAGGCGCTGCCGGCGGAGCCGGTGAAGTTGCCCAAGCGCAAGATAGGCAAAGTCAAACCATCGGATCACCCGCTTCGCATCGTGCCAGCCCTCTTCTAGCCAGAGGGGGGTGAGCCCTGGCTCACCCCCTTTCCCTTCCTGCCCCAAAGGACAACCGGCGCCGCCGGTATCACCCAATGGCTTGTTGTTGCTCACGTTTTCCCGTTTGCCTCCCCTATACTTCAGCGACATTCAGGTCTGGCCGAGCGAGGAGGCCCCCATGTTGCGACTGTTTGCCCTGCTGCTTGTCTGCCTGGTGCTCCCGGTGCGGGCACTGACCCTGACCCCGGTGGCGGGGGAGCTGCGCCACCCCTGGGGGCTCGCCTTCCTGCCGGATGGCGGCTACCTCGTCAGCGAGCGCCCTGGGCGCCTGCTGCGCATCGATGCGGGTGGCAACCGCCATGTGGTCTCCGGCCTGCCGCCCCTCGCCGCCACGGGTCAGGGGGGGCTGCTCGATCTCGCCCTGGACGGCGATGGCTGGCTCTATCTCAGCTACAGCGAGCCGGGGGATGGGGGAGCCGGCACCGCCGTGGCCCGGGCCCGGCTGCAAAAAGAGGCCCTCGTCGACTGGCAACTGCTGTTTCGCCAAGAGCCCAAGGTGGCTGGCGGCGCCCACTTCGGCTCTCGCCTAGTGCTGACGGAGGATGGCTATCTCTTCATCACCCTGGGGGATCGCTACAGCGAGCGGGAGCGGGCCCAGACGCTGGACAACCACCTCGGCAAGACGGTGCGCCTGCACAAGGATGGCCGGGTCCCCGCCGACAACCCCTTCGTCAAGACGCCGGGGGCCCTGCCGGAGATCTGGAGCCTGGGTCATCGCAACATGCAGGGGGCCGCCCTGCGTCCGGGCAGCCAGCAGTTCTGGACTCACGAGCACGGCCCCCAGGGCGGGGACGAGGTCAACCTCATCCTGCCAGGCCACAACTACGGCTGGCCCAGAGTGACCTTTGGCGAGGAGTACGGGGGCGGCAAGATTGGCGTGGGCCAGAGCGCGCCGGGCATGACGGCACCGCGCTGGATCTGGGTGCCCTCCATCGCCCCCTCGGGCATGACCTTTTATCAGGGGGACCTGTTCAGGGAGTGGCAGGGGGATCTGTTCGTCGGCGCCCTACGTGGTCAGGCCTTGTTGCGCCTGCACCTCGACGGAGACAAGATAGTCTCGGCAGAGCGGCTGCTGACCGATCTGGGGGAGCGGATCCGTACCGTCAAGGAGGGCCCCGACGGCGCCCTCTACCTGTTGACGGATTCAGGCCAGGGGCGCCTGCTCAAACTGACCCCATAGCATGAAAGGAGCAAGGATGAAGACGAATCGCATGCTGCTGGTGCTGTTCACCAGCCTCTGGTTGCTGGGCTGCAACACCATCCACGGGATGGGGCGGGACATCGAGAAGGCGGGGGAGGTGATCCAGGGCTCCGCCAAGCTGACGGACGCACCGGCCGCAGAGGGTCGCTGATCCCGGCCGAGTGGCGCAGTGGTTCGCCCCCTGTCGCCCCTTTCCTTATCCCTGTTCGGCGCTGGCCACCAGGCTGGCCAGCGGTGCCATGGTCACCCTGACCCCGTGCTGGGCCAGCGCCTCGCGGGCGCTCTGGGGCAGCTGCTCGTCGGTGATCACCTGATCGATCGCATCCCAGCCCACCACGTTGAAAGTCCCCACCTTGCCATATTTGGACGAGTCGCAGATGAGGATGCGGGTCGCCGCCGACTCCACCACGGCCCGCTTCACCGGCACCTTCTGTTCGCTAGGGGTGGAGATCCCCTGACTGTCCCAGGAGGAGGCTGACAGGAAGGCGATGTCCAGATGGAGGTTGCGCAGGAAGTGGGCGGTGGCCTCCCCGGCGCAGGACTGGTTCTCGCGAATGACCTGGCCCCCGGTGTGATAGAGGCGGCAGCGGCCGTGCTCGATGAGATAGGCGCACACCATGAAGTCGTTGGTCACTATCATCAGGTCTTCCCGCAGCGCCAACTCCCGGGCCAGCTCCAGGGAGGTGGTGCCGGCATCCAGATAGACGGTGCACCCCTCGCTCACCTGGGCGGCGGCGAGCCGGGCGATGGCCAGCTTGGCCCCCTGCATCAGGCTGCGCTTGGCAGCGTGGGAGGGCTCGCTCTTGATCCGCTGGGAGAGGCTGACCCCGCCGGAGACGGAGAGTACCCGCCCCTGCTCCTCCAGCTTCTGGATGTCGCGCCTGATGGTCATGTGGGAGACCTGCAGCCAGTCGGTCAGCTCCACTATGCTGACCACGCCGCGCTCTGCCAGCAGTTGCAGGATACGTTGCTGTCGCTCTACGGGAATCATCTTGCCTCGCGCCTCGGGAAAAGGAAGGTGCCATTCTACCCCAGCGACCTGGGAAAAAATGATAAATAACCTGAAACGGGCTCACAAATCACATTTATTCACACTAAAAACGCCAAAACTTGACTCGAAAGAATCTTAACCCACACAAATAACAAAAATTAACACCAAATAAGTTATTTTTTGTGACGACTACCTGATATTTCATCGCCGCAAGCCTCTACTATCGGCTCATCAGTCGTAATCGAGGAATCACGAGATGAGCACTCCCTATCATGTTGCGGTCATCGGCCTGGGCGCCATGGGCATGGGCGCCGCCCGCTCCTGCCTGCGGGCCGGGCTCACCACCTATGGCATCGACCTCAGCGAACAGGCCCGCGGCCAGCTGCAGCAGGCCGGTGCCGCCGCCGTCATGGCCGATGCCAGGCCCCTGGCGGAGACCCTGGATGCCGTGTTGCTGCTGGTGGTCAACGCCACCCAGGTGCGCCGCATCCTGCTCGGCGAAGCGGGGCTGGCTCGCCACCTCAAACCGGGCACCGCCATCATGGTCTCTTCCACCATAGCCGCCGAAGAGGCGAGCGCCCTGGCTGCCGAGCTGGCGCTGATGGGGTTGCCGATGCTGGATGCGCCGGTCTCCGGTGGTGCCATCAAGGCCGATGCCGGCGAAATGACGGTGATGGCCGCAGGCTCCGACGCCGCCTTCGACAAGCTGGCCCCGGTGCTGGATGCGGTGGCCGGCAAGGTGTACCGGGTCGGCAGCGAGCCGGGCCAGGGCAGCACGGTCAAGATCATCCACCAGCTGCTGGCCGGGGTGCACATCGCGGTGGCCGCCGAGGCCATGGCGCTCGCCAGCCGGGCCGGCGTGTCCTTGGATCTCATGTATGACGTGGTGACCCATGCCGCCGGCAACTCCTGGATGTTTGAAAACCGCATGCCCCGGGTGCTGGCCGGTGACTACCAGGCCCGCTCCGCAGTGGACATCTTCGTCAAGGATCTCACCCTGGTAGCGGACACCGCCAAGGCGCTGCGCTTCCCGCTGCCGCTCGCGAGCACGGCGCTGAACATGTTCCTCGGTGCCAGCAACGCGGGCCACGGTCTGGAAGATGACAGCGCCGTCATCAAGATCTTCTCAGGCATCACACTGCCGGGTCAGGAGGAGCAGCCATGAAACTCGGAGTCATCGCAGACGACTTCACCGGCGCCACCGACATCGCCGGTTTCCTGGTGGAGAACGGCCTCTCCACCATCCAGTTTGCCGGTATCCCGGCAACGGCGGACCTGACCGGGGTCGACGCCGTGGTGATCAGCCTCAAGAGCCGATCCTGCCCGGTGGACGAGGCGGTGCGCGACTCCCTGGCGGCCCTCGACTGGCTCAAGGCCCGCGGCTGCCCGCGCATCTATCAGAAGTACTGCTCCACCTTCGACAGCACGGAGGCGGGCAACATCGGCCCCGTCACCGACGCCCTGCTGGCGGCGCTTGGCCAGAACTTCACCCTGGTCTGCCCGGCCCTGCCGGTGAACGGTCGCACCGTCTATCAGGGCAACCTCTTCGTCGGCGCCCAGCCGCTCGCCGAGTCCGGCATGCGCCATCACCCCATCACCCCCATGACCGACAGCAACCTGCTGCGGCTGATGGAGGGGCAGGCCCAGGGCCGCGCCGGTCTGGTGCCGTTCAATACCATCGCACAGGGTCCCGGCGCCATTGCCGATGCCTTTGAGCAGCTAACACAAGCTGGCGTGCGCTACGCCGTGGTCGACACCCTGACCGAGCAGCACCTGCTGGACATCGCCACCGCCGCCCTCGACATGCCTCTGGTGACCGGCGGATCCGGCCTCGCCATCGGCCTGGCCCGTCAGCTTGGCAGCGGCGATCTGCAGGGTGCCCGCGAAGCGGGCTGGCCCAGAGGCAGCCGCGCCGCGGTGCTGTCAGGCTCCTGCTCCGAGATGACCAACCGTCAGGTGGCCCGCTATCGCCAGCACGCCCCTGCCCTGGCGCTGGATGTGGTGCGCTGCCTCGAAGAGGCCGACTACCCGGCCGAGCTGGCGCGCTGGGTACTGGACCAGCCCCGGACCCCGGCGCCGCTGGTCTACGCCACCACCAGCCCGGCGGAGCTGGCCCGCATTCAGGAAACCCACGGCCAGCAGGCGGCCAGCGATGCGGTGGAACACTGCTTTGCCCGCCTCGCCCAACTGCTGCAAGGCGCCGGCGTGGACCGCTTCATCATCGCCGGTGGCGAGACCTCGAGCCGGGTCACCCAGGCCCTCGGCGTCAAGGCGTTCCACATAGGCCCGCAGATCGCCCCCGGTGTGCCCTGGGTGCGGGCCATCGACGCCCCCCTGTCGCTGGCCCTCAAGTCCGGCAATTTCGGGAGCGACGACTTCTTCGACAAGGCTCAGGAGTACTTCCATGACTGAACAGGCACTGCGCGACACCATGGTGATGCTGGGAGCCTCCCTCTTCCAGCGCGGTTATGCCACCGGGGGCGCCGGCAACCTCTCCGCCCTGCTACCGGACGGCACCCTGATCGCCACCCCGACCGGCTCCTGCCTGGGACGGCTCAGCGCCGACAGGCTCTCTCACGTCAATCTGCAGGGGGAACACCTGGGGGGAGATCGCCCCTCCAAGGAGGTGGCCTTCCACCTTGCCATCTACCACAACAATCCGGACTGCCGGGCCGTGGTGCACCTGCACTGCACCCACCTGACCGCCCTCTCCTGTCTGGAGGGACTGGAGCCGGCCAACGTCATCCGCCCCTTCACCCCCTACTACGTGATGCGGGTCGGCCAGTTGCCGCTCATCCCCTACTACAAGCCGGGGGATGCCCGCATCGCCGAGGAGCTGGGGCGCCGCGCTCCCGAAGGCAACGCCTTCCTGCTTGCCAACCACGGCCCCGTGGTGACGGGCAAGGATCTGGTGGATGCGGTCAACAACATGGAAGAGCTGGAGGAGACGGCGCGCCTGGCACTGATGCTCCATGGCCACGCCATCCGCTACCTGAGCGAACCCGAAATTGATGAATTGAGGAGGATGAAACCATGAGCAAGTTTGCCGCCAATCTCACCATGCTGTTTACCGAGGTGCCGTTCCTGGAGCGCTTCGCCGCCGCCCGCGACGCAGGCTTCGAGGCGGTGGAGTTCCTCTTCCCCTACGAGTGGCCGGCCGCAGAGCTGGGCCGCCGCTTGCGCGAGCAGGGGCTCTCCCAGGCCCTGTTCAACATGCCGCCGGGCAACTGGGGCGCGGGTGAGCGCGGCATGGCTGCCATCCCGGGGCGGGAAGCGGAGTTTCGCGGCCACCTGCCAAGCGTGCGTGACTATGCCCTGGCGCTCGGCTGCACCAAGGTACACGCCATGAGCGGCATCGTGGATCCTGCTCATAGCCTCTCGGCCCACCGCCAGACCCTGATCGACAACATCCGCTTCGCCGCCGACTTCCTGGCCGAAGACGGCATCAAGGTGCTGCTCGAGCCGCTCAACGATCGGGATGTACCCGGCTACTTCCTGGCCCACCAGCTCGACGCCCTGGCCCTGGTGCAGGAGATAGACAGACCCAACGTGGGGGTGCAGCTCGACCTCTATCACGCCCAGATCATGGACGGGGATCTCACCCGTCTCATCGGCAAGCTGGGCCCGGCCATCGGCCATGTCCAGATCGCCTCGGTGCCGGATCGCCACGAGCCGGACGAGGGGGAGATCGCCTACCCCCACCTGTTCAAGGCGCTGGCGCAGGCGGGCTACCACGACTGGATAGGCTGCGAGTACAACCCCAGAGCCGGCACCCGGGAAGGGCTGGGCTGGCTGACACAACAATAACGACCCTGAACATGAACGAGTCTGAGGATAACAAGATGCAGATCATCATCACCGGCGGCGGTGGCTTCCTGGGCCAGAAACTGGCCCGGGCCCTGCTGCAAGGCCCCCACCCTTTCACCGAGCTGCTGCTGGTGGACATCCAGCAGCCGCAATCCCCCCTGCCGGACCCCAGGGTTCGCTGTCTGCGGGCCGACCTCACCGAACCCGGTGTCGCCGAGTCCCTCATCAGCGAGCGGACCGCCGTGGTCTACCACCTGGCGGCCATCGTCAGCAGCCACGCGGAGCAGGACTTCGATCTCGGCTGGCAGGTCAACCTGGACACCACCCGCACCCTGCTGGAGGCGTGCCGCCATGCCCGGCCGGGCATCCGCTTCGTCTTCACCAGCTCGCTCGCCGTCTATGGCGGCCCGCTGCCGGAGCTGGTGAATGACGGTACCGCCCTGACCCCCACCTCCTCCTACGGCGCCCAGAAGGCCATGGGGGAACTGCTGGTCAACGACTACAGCCGCAAGGGCTTCGTCGACGGTCTGATATTGCGCCTGCCCACCATCTGCGTGCGGCCGGGCAAGCCGAACCGCGCCGCCTCCTCCTTTGTCAGCAGCATCATCCGCGAGCCGCTGCAAGGGGAGAGCGCCATCTGCCCGGTGAGCCCGGATCTGCGCCTCTGGCTCTCGAGCCCCGCCACCGTGGTCGCGAACTTCCTGCTGGCGGCCAGGCTCCCCGCCACCGGTGACGCCCGCAGCATCAACCTGCCCGGCATCAGCGTGACCGTCGGCGAGATGCTGGAGGCCCTCGCCCGGGCCGGTGGCCAGGCAGCCCGGGATCGGGTGCAGTTTGCCGCCGATCCGGCCATCGAGCGCATCGTGGCGAGCTGGCCGGGACGCATCGACAACGAGCGGGCCTACGCCCTCGGCTTCGCGGCAGACAGGACGTTTGCCGACATCATCGACAGTTTCATCACCCATGACATGCAGGAGGCATCATGAGCGACATCCCAACCCCCATCATCGGTCTCATCATCGCGGTCTTCGTGCTGGTGTTCCTGGTCATCCGCACCCGGGTGCACGCCCTGATCGCCATGCTGGCGGCGGCCTGCATCGCCGGGATCACCGGCGGCATGAGCATCGACAAGACCCTCACCGTGATCACCCAGGGCTTTGGCTCCACCCTCGGCAGCATCGGCATCGTCATTGGCCTCGGGGTCATGATGGGTCGCCTGCTTGAGGTCTCCGGCGCCGCCGAACAGATCGCCTACAGCTTCATCAAGTGGCTCGGCAAGCGCCGCGAGGAGTGGGCACTGGCCATCACGGGCTACATCGTCAGCATCCCCATCTTCGTGGATTCCGCCTTCGTCATCCTCTATCCGGTGGCCAAGGCGCTGGCGAAAAGCGGCAAGCGCTCCCTGCTCACCCTGGGGGTGGCGCTCGCGGGCGGCCTGGTGGTAACCCACCATACCGTGCCGCCGACTCCGGGCCCGCTGGGGGTTGCCGGCCTGTTTGGCGTGGACATCGGCGCCATGCTGCTGACCGGCATGGCCCTGGCCATCCCCTGCGTGCTCGGCATCGTCTTCTACGCCCAGTGGCTCGACAAGAAGTACCCCGAGTTCGGTGCCCAGGCCGCCCAGACCCCGGACGAGCTGCAAGCCACCTATGAGCAGTACCTCAAGGAGAAGGAGGGCAAGACCCTGCCGAGCCTGACCCTGTCGCTGCTGCCGATCCTGGTGCCCATCGTGCTTATCTTCGTCAAGGCCATCTTCACCACCCTGGCCACCCTGGAGGGGATGGACGGCCTGATGGCGAACCCCCTGGTGCAGGGCATCAACTTCATCGGCACCCCCATCATCGCGCTGGCCATCAGCGTGCTGCTGGCGGTCTATACCCTGGTCCCGCACATGGACAGGCACGCCACCGCCGCACGCCTGGAAGAGGGACTGCAATCCGCCGGCATCATCCTGCTGGTGACCGGTGCCGGCGGGGCGCTGGGGGCCGTGCTGCGCGACAGTGGCGCAGGTCAGCAACTGGCCGAGCAGATCGCCCAATTGCCCATCTCCCCCATCCTGATCCCCTTCATCGTGGCGACCCTGGTGCGCCTCATCCAGGGGTCCGGCACCGTGGCCATGGTGACGGCGGCCTCCATCTCCGCCCCCATCCTGGCGCAGATCCCCGGGGTCAACATGCTGCTGGCCGCCCAGGCCGCCACCATGGGGTCGCTCTTCTTCGGTTACTTCAACGACAGCCTGTTCTGGGTGGTCAACCGCATGATGGGGATCTCCGACGTCAAGCAGCAGATGATCGTCTGGTCCATCCCGACCACCATCGCCTGGGCCATCGGCGGCACCGGCGTCGCCCTGCTGAACCTGCTGTTCGGCTCCGGCGGCACCTGGTTCGACCCCGTGCTGCCGCTGCTGGTGCTGGCCCTCATCGTCTGGTACGTCAAGGGGCAGTCCCTGGCTCCGTCGGCAGGGGCCGTCCCGAGCCGGGAGTCATAACCCGCACCGTCACGGCAACGCTGTGTGACGAGGGCCAGTCTGCTAGACTGGCCCTCTTTTTCGTTCATTCATCTTGCAAAGGAGTGTTGGATGCCTGCGTCTTCCTGGTGGGACAAGTCCACCGGTTTTGCCCTGCTCACCATCTTGTTGTGGGCCTCCCTCGCCGCGCTCACCTCCCGGATCACCAGCGTCTCGCCGCTGGTGCTGGTGGGGCTGGTGCTGCTGTTCTGCGGGGTGGGCACCCTGCCATTCTGGCGCCAGTGGCGCGCCAGCCCCCTCACCTGGCTGGTGACCATCACCGCCCTGCTGCTCTATCACCTGCTGCTGTTCACAAGCTTTCGCCACGCCCCCGTGCTGGAGGCAAACCTCATCAACTACCTCTGGCCGCTGTGCATCATCCTGTTCACCCCCTTGCTGCTGCCGGGTCATCCCCTGAGCCTGCACCATCTGCTGGCCGGGGCCCTGGGTCTCGCGGGATCGGTACTGGTGATGGTCGATGGTCACCTGCAGTTGCAACAGGCCCATCTGCCCGGCTACCTGCTGGCCCTCGGCGCCGCCATCGTCTGGGGCGCCTATTCCGTGCTCTCCCGCCGCCTGCCTCCCGCTCCTGCCGTGGTCACGGCCGCCGCCTGCCTGCCCGCAGGGCTCCTGGCCCTGCTGCTGGCATGGATGCTGGAGGGACCGCTGCCGGTGGCCCGCATCCCGGCAGGTGACTGGGGCCTCATCATCGGGCTGGCCCTCGGCCCCATGGGGGCGGCCTTCGTCACCTGGTATCTGGCGCTGCGGGACGGGGATCCGCGCCGCATCGGCGCGCTCGCCTACCTCACTCCCTTGCTGAGCACCCTGCTGCTGGTCTGGCTCAACGGCGAGGCGCTCACCCCGCGCCATCTGCTGGCGGGGGGGCTCATCATGGGCGGCGCCCTGCTCGGCCTGCTGGTGAAGAGCCCAAGTCAACGGGAGCTGGCACGACCACTGTCATAAAAACGCCATCAGACCTGATTAAGCTCGCGCCCATTGCGTGATTCAAGCAGGAATCTGATGTGAAAATTGCCCATTTTGCCTCCCTCTCTTCCCTCGTCTTGCTGCTGGTGGCCGGTGTTCAGGCCACCGCGCTCTATCATGGCTGGCAACAATTCAACCACTCGGCCCAGGCCCAGCGTCTGCAGGAGCGCCTGCAACAGCAACTGAGCGGTCCGCTGCAGGGGGCGCTTCGCGACTATCTCGGCAGCGGGGATCCCCTGCTGCTGGCCCAGGCACAGGGGGTGCGCCAGCAGGCGCTGGCCCTGTTGTCCCGCCTGGAGGATCCCCAGACCCAGCCGCTAAACGCCCGGCTTGAGCAGATGAAAACCCGCATTGACGGCGACTATCTGGCGGCGGGCAAGCTCTCCGGCAACAGCCAGTGGTTGCTGCAAAATGCCGAGAACGAGTTGACCACCCAGGCCAAAGCCTTGCTCCGTTACGGCCAGCAGGGGGCTGCCGCCGGGCGGGATCCGGCCCTTGCCGAGCAGTATCGCCAGGGGGCGGCCGACATCCTGACCACCCTCCCCTCCCTCGCCCACCAGCGCCAGAACTACATGGAGCAGGCGAGCGCCAAGCGTCTCGAAGGGCTGCAATTCGAGCTGGCTGCCCTGCAAAAGCAGGCCGACTCCCTGGCCGCCCTGCCGAGCATGGAGCTTTTCGAGGAGGCACCGGCCGACGAATTCACCCTGGGAGAGCCGATACGCAAGGAGCTCGGGGATCAGCCCAAAGCCGAGCTGACCTCCCTGCTCAAGCGCTATCCCCAGGAGCTGGAAAACAGCCGCAAGACGCTGCAACAGCAGCAGGCCGCTCGTCAGATGGTGCAGCAGGACATCACCCAGCTGCTGCAAGCGGGGGAGCAATTGGGTGAACAACTCGCCGCCGCCCGTCAGACCATGAACCGGGAGCTGGCCACCGTGCTCGGCGTGCTGGCGCTCTGCCTGGTCGTGGTGGCCCTGCTGTTCGCCCTGGTGCAGCGTCGCTGGCTGGTCAGGCCCCTGCTGCAACTGCGGGCAGCCTTCCTGCAGCTCGACGCCACGGGTCAGGCCCAGCTGCTGACCCCGGGGCGCGAGCGCAACGAACTGGCGGACATCGTCGCGAGCTACAACCGCCTGATACGGCGCCTGCAACAGGATCAGCAGCAGAAAGAGGGCCAGCTATCGGCGGTGTCGCAAAGTCTGCAAGGGATGGTCAACCAGGTGCAGGAGATCCATCACAGCACCCGCACCACGGAGCAGGCGGTGGACGAGAGCGACACCATGATGCAGGAGCTCAACCAGCTCGCCAGCGAGGTGCACCAGGTCGCCGCCGAAATCGCCCAGCACGCCCAGCACAATGAACACTCCATGAGCCAGAGCGAGCGGCTGGTCGGAGGCATGCTGACGGCTACCGCCCAGACCGGGCTGGCCATCGACGAGAGCAGCGGCGCCCTGGCCCAGCTGACCCGCTCGGTGGAGGACGTGACTGCCATCGTCGACGTCATCGGCCATATCTCCCAGCAGACCAACCTGCTGGCCCTCAACGCCGCCATCGAGGCGGCCAGGGCCGGGGAGCAGGGACGCGGCTTCGCGGTGGTAGCCGACGAGGTGCGCCACCTCTCCGCCGACACCCAGCGCTCCCTCGGCCAGATCACCGAGATCCTGGCGAGCCTCACCCAGGCGGGGGATCAGCTCGCCACCGTGCTGGCCCGCATCACCGCAGAGGCCGCCGAGCAGCGCCAGCAGGCGGAGCAGCTGCGCCAGACCACCCTGACGGTGCGGGAGATGGCGCGCAGCACCGCCGTCATCGCCCTGCAGGGCGCCGACAATGCCAAGAGCCAGGAGCACAGGCTGGCGAGCTTCGCCGCCCTCATCGGTCGCATCAGCCAGCACGCCCGCCAGGGCAGCCGCCTCTCGGTGCAGGTCTCGGAGCACATACACCACCAGGCCCAGCAGATCCCCCGGATCCTGAGCCAGGCCTGATAACCCCCGGGTCTGGTTCGCACCAGACCCGGGGCGCGTTCCCTGTCTACCTGCCCGCGGTCAGACCTTGCCGCAACCCTTCCCCTGATACTCCCGTCACGTCTTCACGGGCGATGACGGGTTGCCTCATCCATTCAGTCACAGGCTCCCTCACCCCTTTCACATCTCTGGTCCCCCTGTCTGTCGGGGCAACGGCTCACGCTCACGACAGTGGGCATCCCGCCGGACTCATCTTTTTTTGTGATACAAAATTATATGTTGCCACCGGGTTAACAAAGAAAGTTCTGCCTTGACGGCAAGATCTGCGCAGGAGAACGGTGAAATCACCATGAAAGCGCTGTCATTGCCGACATGAGTGGCCTGGGAGTGCCCACACCAAGAATCATGATTATTTGCACTCGGTCATATTTTTGAAACTTGCCGGGAACTTTACATTGATATTTCGCACCGCGAACGTACTCTTGGTGATGTCAGATCGCCAAGGATCGACAGCCAAAAAATAACGACAGTAACGATGCAGATAGCCCCGACCGATGCGCCAAGGCATCAGGCACAAGGGCACGACAGAGAACCATTTTTTTGCCCTTCGGGGTGTTGATTGCAATGCCAATACCGAGCGGCGGGTGCCTACCCGGCTGCCGGATAAAAAAGCTAAGTCCATAAAATCAGGAGCAATAACAAATGGAAAAAGTGATCTTCAAGCGCGCCGCGTTGAGTGCTGCCGTGGTCGCGGCACTGGTCGCACCCGGCATGGCGTTCGCCGCTCAAGACATGATGAGCCCGGAATACGGCAAGTCCTACAGCGCCTTCATCGACGAAGGCAAGCTCACCGGTGGCCTGTTCTACTTCCAGCGTGAGCGTGATCTCGTCCAGGCCGGTCCGGGTCAGGATGGCAAATACCACTCCAACCTGAGCCATGCCACCACCCAGGCAGCCCTGAACTTCAACTCCGGCTATGCATGGGGTGTGGTCGGCGTCGACGTGGGCGGCTTCGGTGCCTACGACCTGGCCGTTGACGAGAGCAATGGCGTCAACGAAGAGAACGAGTTCTCCTTCTGGGGCGACAAGTGGGGTTCAGGTGGTGACGGTGTTCCCGAGAACGGCTTCAGCCTCTCCAACGCCGCCCTGAAATTCAAGTTCGGTGACGCCGTCACCGCCAAGGGTGGTTACACCCAGCTCTATGTACCCGGCATCCTCGGCGTCAACTGGTCCTATCAACCCGGTACCTACCGTGGTGGCCAGATCGAAGGCACCTTCGGCGGCCTCTACCTGACCTACGCCATCGCCGACGAGTACAAAGCTCCCTGGTTCAAGAACACCACCGGCTTCTCCAAGAGCAGCCCCTATGCCAGCGATCCCTTCACCGATGCGAACAAGATCGACTACATCCACGGTCTGGCCGCTCGCTACACCTTCGAGAACGGCACTGCCGTCACCGCCGGCTTCGGTCAGTCCGAAGGCTACATGGACAGCTACCACTTCAAGCTGGCCCACAAGTTCGACGTACTGGGTGGCCTGAACACCAGCTACCAGTTCTACGGTTCCGACACCGAGAACAGCGACTATGACGGCCTGGCCTGGCAACAAGCCCTGACCGCCAGCTGGGCAGCCGGCCCCTATGGCTTCCGTCTGGAAGGCCTGTGGACCAAGGCTGAAGGGGATCTGGGCAACTACCTGCCCCGTCTGACCCGCGGCTACGGCAACTCCCAGGGCGCGAACGAAATCTGGTGGGATTCCCGCTCCGACTGGAACCACAACGACGAGAAAGCCCTGTTCTTCGGCGTGACTCGTTCCCTGGATGATCTGGTGGGTGCACCGGGCTGGGGCGTGGGTGTCTCCGGTGCCTACGGCTGGGATGCCAACAACGGCGACAAGTCCCTGGAAGGCGGCAAAGAGTGGGCAGCCAACTTCGACGTCATGTATACAGTGCAGGACGGCAAGCTGAAGGGCACCCTGTTCAAGCTGCACTACACCGACTACAACAACGAACAGGACGACAAGGGCAGCTGGTACTACCCGAACATGTTCAGCTCCGAGCATGACGTCAAGTTCCACATCATCATGCCGTTCACCATCATGTAATCAGGCATCTGACGTGACCGAAAACCGGGCCTCTGGCCCGGTTTTGTTTTTGGTGGCACCACGCTACCATGCCAGCTTCGGGCCACCTGCCGGCCGCCAATCAGGACCATGCTCATGCCCCATCCCTTCGTGCTCGTCACCGGCTGCTCCAGCGGCATCGGCCTCGCCGCCGCAAGAACGCTCGGCGCCCGGGGCTTCACCGTCATCGCTTCCGCCCGCAAGGCCGAGGATGTGGCCCTGCTACAGCAGCAGGGTCTGTTGGCGGTCCAACTGGATCTGGCGGACAGCGCCAGCATAGAGCGAGGGGCGGCAGAGGCGCTGGCCCTGGCAGAAGGGCGCCTCTACGGCCTCTTCAACAACGGTGCCTACGGCCAGCCCGGTGCGCTGGAAGATCTGCCCACCGAGGCGCTGCGCGAGCAGTTCGAGACCAACCTCTTTGGCTGGCATCACCTCATTCGCCAGATACTGCCCCCCATGCTGGCGGCAGGCGAGGGGCGCATCGTGCAGAACAGCTCGGTGCTTGGCCTGGTGGCCATGAAGTATCGTGGCGCCTACAACGCCAGCAAGTTCGCGCTGGAAGGCTATACCGACACCCTGCGCCTGGAACTCGCGGGCAGCGGCGTGCACATCAGCCTGATCGAACCCGGCCCCATCGACACCCGGTTTCGCGCCAATGCCCGGGAGGCCTTCCTGCGCCACATAGATCCCGCCACCAGCCGCCATCAAGACGCCTATGCCCAGACGCTGGCCAGGCTGGAGCGTGAAGGGGGTGCCCGCGGCTTTACCCTGCCAAGCGAGGCCTGCATCCCGCCGTTACTGCATGCGCTCACGAGCAAGCGTCCCAGGCACCGCTACCCGGTCACCTTCCCGACCAAATTGTTTACCGTGCTGCGCCGCCTGCTGCCAAGCCGCTGGCTTGACAAGCTGCTGATCAAATCCGCCTGATAAAAGGGGCCCTCGGCGGCCCTCCTCTTGACATGCACCTGTCTTAGCAACGATGCCCGCTCAATAGTGCTGGCCGTTGCTGTAGTAGTGACTCTTGACGATGGGCAGCACCTGCACCACCACATAGGTCTGCTCCCCCAGCACCCCTTTCAGGTGGCGGGTGATGAGGGCGGCGGCGGCATCCTGCATCTCCTGCGGTCGCTCGAACCAGACCAGCTCCACGAAGGGAAAACCGGCTTCGGGCTGGCCATCTCGTACCCACTGGCTCGGCACGCACTCCAGGGTGACGAACTCCGGCTTGCCACCGGTCAGGGCGCAGAGGTCCGCCATCAGGGGGGCGCTTATCCGCTGCAGGGTGTCGACAGAAACTGCCCGAAAACGAAGGTGGGGCATGGGAAACCTCTTGGCTGTGACAAATGAGGACTTATCATAGAGCACTCATCCCGCTCACATAAGGTGCCTCATGAGATTCCATCCCACGCTGCTCTCCTTCCTGCTCTGCCTGCTGCTGCCGCTCCATGCCATGGCCGATCCGGCCTTTTACCGCATCAACAAGGGCAACGAACAGCACTGGCTGCTGGGGTCCATCCACGCGGGCAAGCCCTCTCTCTATCCCCTGCCGAACCCGGTGGAGCGCGCCTGGCAGCAGAGCCGCGCCCTGGTGATGGAGGTGGACATGACCCACATCAGCCAGGAGCAGTGGCAGGAGATGGGCGCCATCACCCGGCTCGTCGACGGCAAGACCCTCAAGGATCACCTGCCCATCGACCTCTACCGTCGCACCCTCATCGCCGCGGGCCAGAACGGTCTGAACGAGAGCATGCTGGCCCCGCTGCGTCCCTGGTTTGCGGCCATTACCCTGACCCAGGCGGCCCTGGAGCGCACCGGCTATCGCGGTGAATACGGTGTCGACCAGCACTTCGCCAAGCGGGCGAACGACGGCGGCAAGCCCATCGTCGGGCTGGAGACCCTGCTGGAGCAGCTCGGCTATCTCGCGAGCGTCGGCGACAACCAGACCTTGATGCTGGAGAGCACCCTGGACGAGCTGCCCGACATCCAGCAGGGGTTCGACGCCGTGATGACCGCCTGGCAGAACGGGGACGAGGCCACCCTCATCAATCTGCTCAGGGAGGAGATGGCGCCGCCCAAGCTACAAGCCTGGCTGGAACAGACCCTGCTGGCGGAGCGCAACCGCAACTGGGTCAAGAAGTGGCCCAGCCTGCCGAACGAGAGCTTTATCGTGGTAGGGGCCCTGCATCTTTACGGCGAGCACGGGCTGCTCGCCCTGCTGGAGCAGCAGGGCTGGCGCATCACGCCCCTCACCGAACCGACCCTGGAGAAAGCAAAATAGTGTCCAGTCCGGCGACCTGACGCGCCGGATGTGCGTCGGCTCACAGAATTTGCTGCCGATTCAATAACCAAAGAGGGAGTTGATCGAGATCATCCCCTCCCTCCTGAAGAGGTATCTATCATGCCTGTCACCGCCCAGTGACAGGAGTGAACGAGATGGAATTCTGGATGAACCTGATGTTTGGCAACAGCGTGGGGCTGATGTCCATGCTGGTGATTTTCGGCACCTTCCTGCTCATCAGCGCCTATGCGGTCTATTTCATCTACAAGGTGATGCACGCAGAGCCGCCCAAAGAGGGGCAATAACCAGGCTCGCTCAGACCGCCCTCCCCGGCAGGGCCGGGGCCTGCGAGCGTTGCCATTCTAAGGCCCACCAAGGCCCGCTATACTGGCTCCCTCATTTTCATGCGGGGAGCCTGCCGTGTCTCATAACGACGAACTCTCACTGTTCCTGCAGGAAGTGGCCGACGTGCGGCCCCTTCGCAGCGACCATATCGCCCCTGTTGCGGGCAACAGCCAGCCCACCGAGGCGCAACTCGCGCGCCGGGAAGCCGCAACCGCCGAACAACTCACCCTGGATCACCTTGGCACGGAAGCAGTCGAGATGCTGGACCCCCATGCCATCGTCGGCTTCAAGCGTGACGGCGTGCAGGAGGGGGTCTACAAGAAGCTGCGCCTTGGCAAATACGAGCTGCAAGGCTCCCTCGACCTGCACCACAAGACGCTCAACGAGGCCCGTATCGCCCTGGTGCAGTTCATTGCCGAATGCGAAGTGCGGGATATCCGCTGCCTGCTGATCCTGCACGGCAAGGGGGAGCGCAGCACCCCGCGTGCCCTGCTCAAGAGCCATGTCAGCGCCTGGCTGCCACAGTTGCCTTCGGTGATGGCCATGCACAGCGCCGAGCGCCGCCACGGCGGCAGCGGTGCGCTCTACGTATTGCTGCGCAAGAGCGAGCGCAAGAAGGCGGAAAACCGCGAACGGCACCAGAAGCGCCTCGGCTGACTGCCTGAGGGTGGCACCAGGGTGGATGGCAGTGCTAGCATCGGGCGGCCCCGATCATGCCAGGTACGGGGTGCATACCATCAGGGACGATAACAAGGACAATCCCATGTCATACCAGAAACTCGAACAACATCAGCAACAACTGCACCGCCTCTCCCACCTCTCCGCCATCTGCGGCTGGGATCAGGCCGCCATGATGCCGGAGGGGGGCAACGAGGCCCGCGCCGAGGCGATGGCGGAGCTTGGCGTGCTGATCCACGGCAAGCGCACCGCCCCCGAGCTTGGGGAGTGGATTGTCAAGGCAGAGAGCGAACCGCTGGACGAGCACCAGCGTGCGAACCTGCGGGAGATCAAGCGCCAGTGGCAGGATGCAAGCCTGCTGCCGGGGGCGCTGGTGGAGGCGCTTTCCCTGGCCGGCAGCAAATGCGAGCACGCCTGGCGTCGCCAGCGCAAGGAGAACGACTGGGCAGGTTTTGCCCCGAACCTCGAGGAGGTGGTGCGGCTGTCGCGGGAGGTGGCTCGCCTGCGCGCCGACGCGCTCGGGGTGCGCCCCTATGACACCATGCTGGCGCTGTACGAGCCCGGCATGACGAGCGCGAGGCTGGATCAGATCTTCGGCGATCTGACGAGCTGGCTGCCCGGCCTCATCCAGACCGTGAGCGAGCGGCAGAAGAGCGACACAATCCTCACCCCGCAAGGCCCGTTCCCGGTTGCGACGCAGCAGGCGCTCGGCCAGGAGGTGATGGGGCTGCTCGGCTTTGATTTTGCCCACGGCAGGCTCGACGTGAGCAGCCACCCGTTCTGTGGCGGCGTGCCGACGGACGTGCGCATCACCACGCGCTACAACGAGCAGGAGTTCGTCTCCAGCCTGATGGGCATCGTCCACGAGACGGGCCACGCACGCTACGAGCAGGGCCTACCGCGCGCACGGCTCGGCCAGCCGGTGGCCGAGGCGCGTTCCATGGGCATTCACGAGAGCCAGAGCCTGTTCTGCGAGATGCAGCTCGGCCATCACCCCGCGTTCCTCGCGCTGATTGCACCGCGCATCCGCGCACATTTCGGCGAGCAGGCCGCGCTCGCACCGGCGAACCTCGAGAAGCTGTACAACAGGGTCGAGCCCGGCTTTATCCGCGTCGATGCGGACGAGGTCACCTACCCGGCCCACGTCATCCTGCGCTACGAGCTGGAGCGGGACCTGATGGAAGGGCGCATCGAGGTCGCGGACATCCCCGAGCTGTGGGATGCCAAGATGCAGCAGTGGCTCGGCTTGTCCACGAAGGGCAATTTCCAGAATGGCTGCATGCAGGACATCCACTGGACGGACGGCTCGTTTGGCTACTTCCCGAGCTACACGCTCGGCGCCATGTACGCGGCGCAGCTGCGCTTTGCACTCGAGCGTGAGCTCGGCGACATGGGCACGCTCGTAGAGTCCGGCCGCCTGCCGGAGATCTTTGGCTGGCTCGGTCGCCATATCTGGTCCCAGGGCAGCCTGCACGGCACGGACGAGCTCATTCGCCGCGCGACCGGTGAGGCACTGAACCCGCAGTGGCTGCGCAAACACCTCGAACAGCGCTATCTGAAATAAGCGAGGTTGAACCCCCTCCCAGCCTCCCCCTTCACAAGGGGGAGGAGCTAACCCCGCCCCCGTTCACAGAGGGGAGCTGTTTGTCCCCTCCCCTTACGAAGGGGAGGGTTAGGGTGGGGTCCTGCCCCCCTTACCTTACAAAGGGAGGACTGGGATTCCTCGGATCGCACTATTTTTGCTATTCCTGTCCGTTTTTGGCTAGTCACCCCTCTCGCCCCCGCTTAGTCTCTGGGACATGCCCACAGCAACCCGAGCCATGCCATGACCACAGCGCCCCCGCATTCATCCCAACGGGACGAGATTATCCCGGGTCTCACCCGGGAGCAGTGCCACGCCGCACGCCTCGCGCGAGACGCGCGTTTCGATGGTCGCTTCTTCACCGGGGTGCTCTCCACCGGCATCTATTGCCGCCCCGTGTGTCCGGCGCGAGCACCGCACGAGCACAATGTGCGCTATTTTCGCTTCGCGGCGGCGGCGGAGCAGCACGGGCTGCGCCCCTGTCTGCGCTGTCGCCCCGAGCTCGCACCGGCTCAGAGCGGCGATCTGCCACCGCTCGTCGCCCAGGTGCTGGCGCGCATCGAGCGCGGCGAGCTGGCGGAGCACAGCCTGGGTTCCCTTGCAACGCAGGCCGGGATCACGGAGCGCACCCTGAGGCGCCAGTTCGAGCAACATCTCGGCGCCTCGCCGAAACAGGTGGAGCAGACGCGCCGCCTGCTGCTTGCGAAACGGCTGCTGACGGAGACGCGCCTGCCCATCACGGACGTGGCGTTTGCCGCAGGCTTTGCAAGCATTCGCCGCTTCAACGACGCCTGGCTGCAGGCGTATGGGATGACACCGGGCGCCCTGCGCAAGCAGGAAGGGGGGACTGGCGAGGCGGCGCCGCAATCGAGCCTGCAACTGCACCTGCTGTATCGCCCGCCGTTCGACGTCCAGGCCATGCTCGCGTTCTACCGGTTGCGCGCCATTCCGGGGCTGGAGCGGGTGGATGAGCACGGTTACGAACGCCGTCACCGGGTCGGCGAGCAGGAGGGGCTCATCCGCATCGAGCCCGTCGAGGGGGAGAGGCTCAGACTCACGGTGCGGGATCTGCCGCCGGGTGCGCTGCCGGACATCCTGTACCGCGTGCGCCACATGTGGGATCTCGACGCCGACATGAGCCGCATCGGCGAACACCTGGGGCAGGATCCGCTGCTCGCCGGCATCCAGGGACGATGGCCCGGGGTGCGGCTGCCGGGGGGGTGGGATGAATACGAGGTGATGCTGCGCGCCATCGTCGGCCAGCAGGTGTCGGTCAAGGGTGCCATCACCATCATGGGGCGCCTGGTGGCGCGCACCCAGGCTCAGTTCGGCACCGCGCAGCTGCCCACCCCGACCCAGCTGTGCGAGCTGGATCTTGACGGCATCGGCATGCCGGGCAGCCGCATCCGCACCCTGCAAGGGCTGGCCTCGGCGCTCGCAAGCGGCGCACTCACCCTCGCCACGGCAAGCGACGAGCAACTGCTCGCGCTGCCGGGCATAGGTCCCTGGACGGTCGCTTACTGGCGGCTGCGCTGCGGGCTCGACACGGATGCCTTCCCCGTCTCGGATCTCGTGCTGCAAAAGGCGCTGGGGGGCGGTGACAAGCTGCCGGTGAAAGAGGTGACAGCGCGCAGCGCCCCCTGGCAGCCGTGGCGCGCCTATGCCGCGAGCTGGCTGTGGCACGCCATGAGTGAACAACCGACGCTGCTCACCCGGCCAACACAGACACAAGACGAGGAGAAGAGCCCATGATCCGCTATGACATGATGCCCACCGACCAGGGCGAACTGCTGGTCGCCATCGACGAGCGCGGCCTGGTCCATGTGGATTTCCTGGCCGGACTGCGGCCGCTGCCCGACATGCGGGACTGGCTGCAGGACGGCGAGGCGCTCGCCCCCTTCCTCGCCGAGTTTCGGGACTACTTCGCGGGCCGGTTGCAGCGCTTCACCCTGCCGCTCGCCCCCAGGGGCACGGCGTTTCAGCAAGCGGTGTGGCAGGCGCTGTGCGACATCCCCTACGGGGAGACCCGCAGCTACGGCGACATCGCCCGCACCATCGGCAAGCCAAACGCGGTGCGGGCGGTGGGTGCCGCGAACGGCCGCAATCCGCTCTCCATCATCATCCCCTGCCACCGGGTGATCGGCCAGAATGGCAGCCTCACCGGCTATGCGGGAGGCCTACCCATCAAGCAGGCACTGCTGACGCTGGAGAGGGCCTCTCGTTGATCCGGCGCCACCCGGCCAAGGCTCACTGCCGCTGCGCCAGCCAGCCGTGAAACCCCAGCGCCTGAAAGAAGCGGTGCGCCGCCGCGAAACCGGCCCCTTGCAAGAGGCGCCGGGTCTGTCCCTCGTCCAGGGAGGTGAAGTCCTCTCCGAGGCGGCGCACCATCTGCTCGCAGGCAGGAAGCGGCAAACCGGCGAGGGCGGCTTGCAACCCCATCGCCTTGCGCTCGAGCGGGTCCGTTGGCGCCATCAGATCCGCCAGCAGCAGGGGAGCGCCAGGATTGAGCTGGCGATAAATATCACCCAATAGCGCGGCTTTGGCATCTTGCGCCAGAAAATGCAGCACCAGCAGACAGAGTGCACCATCGCAAGGCTTATTCACCACAGGCAATGCGCCCAGGTGCCAGCACACCCTCTCCCCCATGCCCGCCTGCTCGGCCCGCATCCTGGCCTGGGCCAGCATGTCCGCCGAGATATCCTGGGCCACAAAGGTCCAGCGGGGGCAGAGACGGCCAAGCAGCAGCAACTCGCTGCCCGTGCCCACCCCCACCAGCAGCACCCGGGCCTGCTGGCCCAGCGCGGCCATCAGCCGGGAGGCACAAAGCTGGTGCAGCAGCTCGTAGCCTGGCACCAGCAGGGGGATGCGGCTGTCATAGGCCTTCGCCCCTTCTCCTTCGAATCGCTCCGTCATCTTTTGCTCCTTTGGTGTGAGCCCCCTTGATAGGGGCTGCCGCCGGGAGAAGGTCAAGAGCCACAGGGGCGAGCCAGTTGCCAGCCCAGCCCTTCCCATGAAGGGAGGGCCCTAGCCCCCCTTGCCCAGCGCCGCTTTCAGAGCCGGATTGAAGACACGCTGGAGGGAGGCGGGATTGTTCACCAGCTTGGCCGCCGGGCGGCGCGGGCGCCTGACCAGCTCGCCGCCACAGTTGGGGCAGGTCAGGTGCAGATACTGATCGTTGCACTCGGCGCAGAAGGTGCACTCGAAGGAGCAGATGTAGGCCGTCGCCGTGTCGGCGGGCAGATCCCGGTCACAGCACTCGCAGTTGGGTCTGAGTTCAAGCATGGCAAGTTCCTGAAGCGCAAGGGGAAAGCGGGAAAGAGGGCGGCTCAGTCGACGATAAAGAGGCGAGCGCCCAGTTCGGTGTAGGAGCGATGGGGTTCGGCGTTGTCCGCCACCTGGTAGCTCATGCCCGGCGTCAGGGTGAAGACGCGGCCATCCTGCAACTCGGTGTGCAGCTCCCCTTCGAGGCAGAGCAGCACATGGCCCTTGCTGCACCAGTGATCCGCCAGATACCCGGGGGAGTACTCCACCATTCGCACCCGCAGCTCCCCGAACTGCCGGGTGTGCCAGCGGGCGACGCCGCGCTCTCCCTTGTGTTCGGTCGGCGGGACCTCGGCCCAGTTCGTGGTGCAAAACGGCAGTGCATGGATGTTCATGACGGATCCTTTGTCAGAAGAAGGCTGGGGGAAGGCGCCTCACCACGGGATATCCGTGACAAGGCCGCGCCCCATACTGCCATCAAATCCGCTCCAGCCCCATGCCCACACGGGCAATCATCCTCTCTTCAGGCTGCCCATCACCTGCATCTCGCAGCGGTGGCAGTCAAAACGCAGGCGGAAACTCTCCTTGCCCATCTTGAGCTCCAGGGGCTCGGCCTTGAGACCGGGCACCTCCTTGGGGCAGAGCTGCTGGCTGTAGCGGATGCAGTGCTTCGTTGTCATCAGCACCACTTCCCGCTCCTCCTTGTTCGCCTCATACGCGGGGGCGATGCTCCCCACCCCGTGTTCGCGAAAGAACTGCTCCGCCGCGCTGTTCAGCACGTTGCCGAGGTAGGAGAGCCGATGCTGGGGATAAACGGCGCCTCGCAGGGGAATGCGCCGCTCGGGTCGCCGGTAGGCAGCCAGACGGGCCGCTTCCAGGGCGGCGATCCCCTCCCGGCGCAAGCCGTTAAGCTGTGAAGCCGCAATAAACAGCGGGCGAGTGAATTCCAACTCAATCTGGCGCGCCACAAACAGGGTGTTGCCGAGTTTGCCGAGCTGCTCCCTGGCCTGTTGCAGCGCCCGTTCCGGGTTGTCGGCCGGCTGCTGGTCGCAGGGGAGCGTGACGGCGGCACCAATGCCCTGCTCGTCCACAAGTTCGAGCCGCAGTCCCTCGTCGCACTCCGATAGCCGCATATCGACCCGGATGCGGCGATCCGCGCTCCCTTTTTCAAGCTGCTTGCTGAAGGCCTGATCGTGGTTGCGAAAGATCTCGGTGCCCACCTTGAGACCGGGCATGGGTTCCGACAGGAGTAACCGCTTGCTCTGTGCCTTCTCTTCCACTTTATTGAGGCGCATCCCCACCAGCTCGCCCCCCGGCTTGAAGAAGCCGAGGCCATCGCCGTTGTTGAGGGCAACGGCCTGGCCGTCGATCTCGATGCCATCGCGGGTCACGCTGGTGACGCGCCCGAGCGGCTCCCCGACGTATTTCGGGCTGCGCGGCGAGTCGATGCCTGGCTGTCGGCCATGGAGGAAGTAGTCGGTGCTGCCCCGGTTGAAACTCTTCTTGGGATCCGGCGTAAAGGTGTAGCTGCAACGACCGGCGGAAGCGGCCACCAGATCGGGGCGGCGCTCCAGGATGGTGTCCAGCTTCTGACGATACCAGGCAGTGACGTTCTTGACGTAGTCGAGCCCCTTGAGGCGCCCTTCAATCTTGAAGGAGCGGATCCCTGCGGCGATCAGCGCCTCCAGATTGTCGGTCTGATCCATGTCTTTCAAGGAGAGCAGGTGGCTGTTTTCCACCAGCACCTCCCCCCCTGGCGTTTGCAGGGAACAGGGCAGCCGACAGAGCTGGGCGCACTCGCCGCGATTCGCGCTGCGGCCGGTGCGGGCGTGGCTGATGTTGCACTGGCCGCTGTAGGAGACACACAGGGCGCCGTGGATGAAGAACTCCAGCTGCACGCTCGTGGCGGCGCTTATCTCGCGGATCTGCGCAAGGGAGAGCTCGCGGGCCAGCACCACCTGGGAGAAGCCCACGTCCTGCAGAAACGTCACCTTTTCCGGGGTGCGGTTGTCGGTCTGGGTGCTGGCGTGCAGCGCGATGGGGGGCAAATCGAGCGCTAGCAGCCCCATGTCCTGCACGATCAGCGCATCGGCGCCCGCCTGGTAGATCTGGTGGGTCAGGCGCCGGGCCTGCTCCAGCTCGTGGTCGTGCAGCAGGGTATTGAAGGCGACGAAGACCTGGGCGCCGAAGCGGTGGGCATGGCGGGCCAGGGCCTCGATGTCCTCGAGGCTGTTGCCCGCTGCGCTGCGGGCACCGAAGGCGGGGCCCCCCATGTAGACGGCATCGGCGCCGTGGTTGATGGCCTCGATGCCATAGGCGAGGTTCTTGGCCGGGGCCAGCAACTCCAGGCGGTTGTGATGGTTCTGATCGCGCATAACGTCCGGTTCGAAGGGCTGCAAATGGCCGCCACTCTAGCCAGACTCCCCGCCCCCCGCCTTGATCCCGCTTAAGATCACCGCAGAATGCAGGATTGACCCGGTACAAGAACGTCTGGCTGCCCCCTCATCCCCCGGCCCTGAGAGAGTGCCAACTACGCTGGCACCCGACGCGGAGCTAGATCACGACCTTGAGGGCCAGCCCCAGCAGCACCAGGCCGCTCACCTTGTCGATCACGGTGGATTTGGCCTTGAGCCAGGCGAGTACGGGCCCGCGAGAGAGTACCAGGGCCACCAGCACATACCAGAGCGCATCGATGCCGCCTGCGGTCAGCATCATGATGCCCCCCTCACGCCAGCCGGTGTCGGCATGCACGAACTGGCTGAACAGGGCGATAAAGAAGATGGCGAGCTGGGGGTTCAAGAAGGCCACCATAAAGCCCTCGAACGCCCCCTGACGTCCCCGTGGCGGGTGCCCCTCCTCCTTGCCCGCCTCACCCCCTGCGGGCCTGGCCAGCAACGCCTTGATCCCGAGCCAGGCGAGGAACGCCGCGCCGCCGTAGCGGATGAGATCGAACAGCAGCGGGGTCTGGGTGATCAGGATGGCGAGGCCGAGGGCCGTGATCAGCGCATAGATGCCGACTCCCAGGCCGTGTCCCAGCGCCGTGGCGACCCCGTGGCCCTGCCCTCCCTGCACCGTATTGCGGATGATCAGTGCCAGGCTCGGCCCCGGGCTGATGGCCCCCATCACGCAAATGGCGGCCAGCGCCAGCCAACTCGTCAGCTCCATACCTTCTCTTCCTTCGTGTCGATTGTTGTCACCCGGGATCAGGGTAGGGGGTGGCTCGCTATGCCAGAAGTGAAAGTTATGAATAGAGTCCATAGCCAGTGGCTATAGAGTGGCACAACCCGCTGCCATCAGCGGCTCACCTGCGGCCCTCGGGCCAACTGCTTGCGACTCTCCCCCAGGGTGAATTGCAGGTGATCCCGCAGGAAGGGATAGGCCAGCTCGCGGAACCAGCGGTGAGCCGGATCCAGGTGGTGGCGCTGGTGCCACAGCAGATGATACTGCTGGACCCGGGTGGCGAAGGGGAGATCGCAAAAACTCAGGGCATGTTCCCGGGAGAGCTGCCAGGCGATATGGGCCGGGGTGGTCATCAGACAGTCTGTGCGCAGCAGCACCTCCACCGCGGCCTGGAAGAAGGGCACCCGGGCAAACCAGCGGCGGGAGAGCCCGCGGGGGGCCAGCACCTGCTCCACCGGGCTGTCCTTGTCCCCGCCCCCGCTCACCTGCAGGTGGGGCCATGCAAGGTAATCCTCCAGGCTGAGCGCCATGCCAGAAAGCGGGTGATGGCGCCCCATCAGCACCACCAGCCTGTCCTCCCCCTGATGCAGGCCGCGGATATGGTCCGGCACCAGCTCCGTGATGGTGGAGACCATGTCCAGCTCCGATTGCCAGAGCTGGGGCAACTGGCGCTTGTCCCACAGGCTGTACTCCAGCGCCGCTCGGGGGGCGGCCCTCGCCAGGGCCGCACAGATATCCGGCAGGATGTGCTGGGCCACGTAGTCGGAGGAGGCGAGCCGAAACACCCGCTCGCAGCGCTCGGGGGCAAATTCCGGCGCCTCGTAGAGCCGCTCCAGGGCCCCGAGGGAATCGGCAAGCTGGGCCGCCAGGGCCTCAGCCCGCGGGGTCAGCAGCCAGCGCTGCCCTTCCCGCACCAGCAGCTCGTCGCCAAACTCGCTGCGAAGCTGGCCGAGCTGCTTGCTGATGGAGGGCTGGCTCAGGTTAAGCAGCTCCGCCGCCCGGCTGATGTTGCGGGTCTCCAGCAGCACCTTGAGGGTGGGCAAGAGATTGAGATTCGCTTTGTGCACAGGAGTCACCTCGGGAAGGGGCCGCCGGGATCGGGCCTTCATCTTACGGCAAGGAGAAGCGGAAATTTAAGCAAAATCACGGTCTTGCTCCCGCCACTCCCCTTACACTGGGGGGACCGCAGGATGACAGTGAACGCCCCGTGCGGCATAATTTCGCCACTTTCCGCCCCAGGGCGGCCATCACGACAAGCGACGACAAGATGACATACGCCACTATCACCGGGTGGGGAAAATGCCTGCCCCCCGCCTCGCTGACCAACGATGACCTCGGCACCATCATGGATACCTCGGACGAGTGGATCTACCCGCGCACCGGCATCAAGGCCCGCCGGGTCTCCCATGTCAGCACCCAGGCGCTCGCCACCCTGGCCGCCCGTCGCGCCCTGGCGTGCGCAGGTCTGGACGCCGCCGCCCTCGATGGCATCATCCTCGCGACCGCCACACCGGGCACGCTGGTCCCCAATGGTGCCTCCGCCGTGCAGCAGGCCCTCGGCGCCCACAAGGCAGCGGTGTTCGACCTCAACGCCGCCTGCACCGGCTTCGTCTATGCCCTCTCGGTCGCCACCTCCCTGGTGCAGACCGGCATGATGCAAAGGGTGCTGGTGATCGGTGCCGAGCGATTGACCCAGTTGCTGGACTGGGCCAAGCGCGACACCGCCGTGCTGTTCGGAGATGGCGCCGGCGCCGTCATCATCGAGGCGAGCGAGCAGGAGAGCGGCCTGATTGCCAGCAAGCTCGGTTGTGACAGCGAAGCGCGGGAGATACTGCACGTGCCGAACTTCGGTACGGATCGGGTGCGTTTCGACGACATTGACGGCCTCTTCACCTTCAACTTCGAGGGGCAGGAGATCTTCAAGCGCGCCGTGCGCGGCATGGGCGAAGCCACCGGCACCGTACTGGCCCAGGCGGGCATTGCCCCCGAGCAGGTCGACCTCATCGTGCCGCACCAGGCGAACGTGCGCATCATCGAGACCCTGGCCAAGCGGATGAACGCCCCCATGGAGAAGGTGATGGTCAACATAGAGCAGTACGGCAACACCTCCGCCGCCACCGTGCCCATCGCCCTGTGCGAGGCGCTGGAGCAGGGTCGGGTCAAGCCGAACAGCTACCTGCTGACCGCCGCCTTCGGGGCCGGGCTGACCTGGGGCGCCGCCCTCATCAAATGGGGAGATCGCGTCACCCCGATCGCGAATTGCGACGAGGTGCTGCCCCCCTGCGAGCAGAGCGCCCTCGAACTCATCGCCCATGCGGTGCAGGGTTGCCAGCAGGCCCGCCCCGCCGACGCCTGAGCGAGCGCCCGCTCCCCATGATCCGCCAGGAGCCCCGGGGCTCCTGGCTGCCAGCCCCCTACGCCCCCTCGCCGTTTCGGCAGCGACATAAAAGTCATTGAAAAGTGTGAATTTTGAGCGAAACATATCAAAAAATGACCACTTGACACTTTTTTGTCGTCAGAATGCGGCCAAGGGGTTCACAACCTTGCCGGATCTGGTACTATGCGGCCTCGCACTTGGGGAGGGGTTCCCGAGCGGCCAAAGGGATCAGACTGTAAATCTGACGGCTCTGCCTTCGAAGGTTCGAATCCTTCTCCCTCCACCATTCAAGTGCGTCAAGTAAGTAAAAATCAGGAAAATACCCCGTGGAGGGGTTCCCGAGCGGCCAAAGGGATCAGACTGTAAATCTGACGGCTCTGCCTTCGAAGGTTCGAATCCTTCTCCCTCCACCATCTTCCTGAACACAATATGCAATGCCCCTGTGGAGGGGTTCCCGAGCGGCCAAAGGGATCAGACTGTAAATCTGACGGCTCTGCCTTCGAAGGTTCGAATCCTTCTCCCTCCACCATCCTTCAGACAACCCGGCCTCGCGCCGGGTTTTCGCTTTTCTGGATAGAATCCACATGGCGCTGTCAGATCTGACAATTGCCCTCCCCGCACTTTTTAGAAACAGTGGAGCCTCATGTCGCAAGGAGTGCACACAGATGTTTGAAATCTGGGATGAAACGGGTCGCGAGCACGGGCTGACACTGCCCGAGCTGCAACTGCGGCTGCAGGATTACCAGGGAGACGTGATGGTGCGCTACCTCAACCGCCTCGGCCTGCCGAGCACCCTCTTCCTGACCATCCGTCAGGGATGCGCCTATCAGCGCTTCAAGGCGGGCTCCCCCATGCTCGACTGGTCCTGGCTTGCCCAGGCCATGCACGTAGCTCCCCTGGTTGGCGCCGAACCTGCACAGGGCCATGCTCTTCCCTGACCCCCTCTCATCCTGCCCACACCCAAACAGGGCCCATTATCAGACTATTCCTACAACCTCCGTTTAGACCCTCCCTGTATGATGCGTAACCATGTTCCCGTCAGGTGAAGGCCATGTTTGCGTTCAAAGAAGAGTATCCCGTGAGTGCCATGGTCAGCATGGCGGATATCGTCGTCCCCTTTTATCAGCCCATCATCGGCCAGGATCGTCAGGTCAAGGGGTATGAGGTGCTGGCCAGGCGTTGGGATGCCGGCAACCAGGATTATCAGAGCATCGATTTTGCCGCCCTCGGCGAGGATGATGCCCTGCACCTCGATATCGTCATGCTCAGGGCCATCATGCGCGATCTGCCCGTGCTCGCCCAAAAAGGCCCCTATGCACTCTCCATCAACCTCAATCCGGCGCTCTCCAGCCCCACCTACCGCAATCTGCTGTTGCTGGTGCTGCTCCAGGCCCGCAAGCTGGGGATCGACATCTGGTTCGAGGTGCTGGAGCACGTCAGGATCAAACACCAGCACAGGGAGATGATCGAGGTGTTGCGGGCCCATGGCGCCCACATCGCCTGTGGCGACTTCGGCTCCCTGGCGTGCAATTTCCAGCGCCTGATGATGCTCCCCTACGAGATCGTGAAGCTGGATCGCTCCCTGCTGCTTCAGGCTACGCGCAGTAGCCACGCCCTCAACATGCTGACGGGGCTGGTGAAATACCTGCAACGACTCGGCATGGCCGTGGTGTGCGAGGGGGTGGAGACCCAGGTCCATATCGAGGTGGCGAACCGGCTGGGCTGCGACTACCAGCAGGGCTACGCCTACGCCATTCCCTCCCCTCTCTCCCGCTGGGCCTGAGCGGAGCGCTTGCGCGTCATGGGGAAACCCGGTCACCTTTCCCATAAAATCCGGCAGGGTGCTGCCATTTTCCTGCCAAAGATGGCAGGCTGTCCCGGCCACACTGACGCCGAGGCCCGCCATGGTTCGCTTTGCCACCTTCAATCTCGCCTTCGATCGCACTGCACCCGGCATGCTGGGGGAAGAGCTCGCCCTGACCCGCACCGAGCAGGATGCCCTGCTGGCCCGCCTCGCCGACGGCACCTTGAGCGGCGCCCAGAAGACCAAGGCCCTCGACGTGCAGCAGATCCGCAACATTGCCGAAATCATCCAGCGTACCCGGCCGGACGTGTTGCTGCTGAGCGAATTCGACAATGACGGCAAGGGCAGCGACACCACGGACCTCAACGCCCTCAACGACAACTACCTGGCCCACGCCCAGCACGACGAAGTGAAGGCCATCAGCTACCCGGTGCTGCAGAACTTTGCCACCAACACCGGCCTGATGAGCGGCCATGACCTCAACCTGGACGGCAAGGTCAACAACGGGCCGGACGACGCCTGGGGCTTTGGCAACTACCACGGCCAGTACGCCTTCGCCGTGATGTCCCAGTACCCCATCGATACCAAGCAGATCCGCACCTTCCAGACATTCAAGTGGAAGGAGATGCCGGGCGAAACGAACCCGGTCATCGACGACTGCAACAATGCCAAGGCGCCGATCCCGGCCGGCCGCCAGTGCGGCGATGCCTGGTATGACGACGCCGCCTGGCAGTCCTTCCCGCTCTCGTCCAAGAACCACGCCGACGTGCCGGTGCGCATCAAGCGTGGCAACAAGGAGGAGGTGATCCACTTCCTTATCTCCCACCCGACTCCGCCCATCTTCGGCAACGCGGCGCGCCACAACGTCAAGCACAACCGGGCCGAAGTCGCCTTCTGGCAGGATTACGTGGAGACCGCCAGCTACATGGTGGATGACGCCGGCAAGGTCGGTGGCCTGCCCGAGGGCGCCAAGTTCGTCATCGCCGGCGATCTCAACGCCGATCCCCAGATTGGCGATGGGGATCTCACCGCCATTCAGGCGCTGCACAACCATGTGCTGGTCAACCAGGCCGTCACCAACGGCGCCCTGATCCCGGTCAGCCAGGGCGGCCCCGAGTGCCTCGCCAGCCAGCCGGATCAGTGCAAGCGCAACAATAACCGCCCCACCCCGGAGCGCATCACCAGCAGCAGCGGCCTGCAGCTCGACCACGTGCTGCCCTCCGCCAACCTGAACGCGGTCGCCTCCGGCGTGTTCTGGCCAGCCAGCTTCGAGCCGGGCTACCACCTGGTGTATGACGCCAAGTTCGGCATCGCCAAGGGAGTCAGCTCGGATCACCGCCTGGTGTGGGTCGACGTCACACTGTGACAGTGACGCAGAGCAGATAAGCAACGGGGCCCGCAGGCCCCGTTTTCATTGGTTTGTCATACCAGCTTCTCCACCCGGGCCGGCAGCCCCTGGCGGGCCGACGAGCCGATGGCCCAGTCCACCAGGGGATAGCGGCCATGGCGGCTGGGATCCAGCACCGCCAAGTCATTCAGATTGACCCCGGCTCCGCGCAGCGGATTGGCGACCACTTTCTGGCCGTCTATCCAGTGTTCCCGCGCCCCCAGCTCCTTGTGGCCGAAGCCGTGTTCGATGGCGATGGCATCGGCCTGCACCCCGGCCACGCACTCGGCCACCCCGATCACGCTCCCATCCGGGGTGCTGACCCGCACCCTGTCCCCGCTCTCGATGCCCAGCTGCGCCGCCGTCTGCACATTGAGCCGCACCCGGTTGCTGGGGTTCACCTGGCGCAGGCGATCCGAGCCGATGCTCATGGAGCTCATGGTGTGGGACTTGTAGCTGGTGAGCAGCAGCGGCCACTGGGCCGGCTTGAACGCCTCATTGAGCGGCGTGCCGTCCGCCAGCTGGGGACGGAAAAAGCGCGGGGTACCGCTCAGGAACTGCCCGCTCTGGCTGTGGCGGCGGCTGCCCACCTCGGGGTTCCACACCATCAGCGGCTTGGGCCAGCGCTTGCTTGGCTGACCCGCTTCGTCGCGCCCCTTGGCCGCCGGCTCGAAGCGCCCGCCACGGGCGAAGAGATAGGCGGCGCGGCCCGCCTCCTCCGCCTCAGGGTGGCGTTCAGCACCGGCAGGATCCGCTCCACCCCGGACCAGGCGAGATCCTCAGGCCCGATAGGAGGCACCGGCTCGCCGAGATAGGCGACGTTGGCCGCCCCGTAGAGGGAGAAGTCCGCCGCCTTATGCAGGGCATGCAACTTGCCGTCCGCCCCTTTGAGCGCCCCCTCGCCAAAACCCGGCAGCCCCAGCCGTTTGGCCACCGCGATAAAGAAGGACTCCATGCAGACCGGATCTCCCTCGGCGGTCTTGGCGACACGGGGCTCCACGATGGGCCAGCGGCCGGTGGAGACCTTGGTCATCACCCCGTGCCAGGCGGTGGCCCAGCCCCAGGACTCATAGGTCAGGGTATCAGGCACTATGTAGTCCGACAGCGCCGACGACTCGTTGATGAAGCTGTCGATGCTGACCACAAGGGGCAGCACGGCAGGGTCCTTGAGCTCTTCGCCGATGGCCTTGCTGAGCCCGGCCTGACCGTAGAGGGGGTTGCCCATGTGGTTGATCCAGGCCTTGAGTCGGTAGGGGTAACCGTTCACCGCCGCGGTCAGGTGTTCGCCAAGCAGGGGGCCGGAGATGGGGAACCAGGGCTCTTGCGCCGGATAGGGATTCTGACCCGCCTCGCGCTTGCGCCGATATTCGGAAGTTTTCTCGTAGGGGAACTTGGATCGCGACAGGAAGACCCCGGCGGGTTTGACCATGCCGGGGAAGCTCGCCAGATCGTAGCGCGGCCCCGCCCCGAAGGGATCGAACTTGCCGCCGCTCGCCACGGCGCCGCCCCGGGCATTGAGGTTGCCGATCATGACGTTGAGCATCATGATGGCCCAGGCCGAGTAAAAGCCGTTGGCGCTCATGGTGCCGCCGTGGGAGACCACTGCCGCCCGGGTGCCGTGGCTGGTGAACTCCCGCGCCAGTGCCTCGATATCGCTCACCGGCACGGCGCACTCGGCGCTGTATTGCGCGAGGGAGTGCTCGCGGCACGCCTCGGCCAGCAGCTGGAAGCTGCTCTTCACCATCAGTTCCCCCTTGGGGCCCTGAATGGTGCGAGCCACCCAGAGGTTGGCCCGCTCACACTGGCCGGCGGGTCTCGGCTCGCCGCTGCCCACCTCCTCTACCAGCATGGCATCTCCCTCTCCATAGACTTCCCCCTCAAAGGGCAAGCCAAGATCGCTGGCCCGCAGCATCTGGCCGAAGCGCGGATGCCCCTCGTCGCAGAGCACCAGATGGCTGGCGTTGCAAAAACCGCGATAGCCGGCCCGCTCGGCAGCGGCAGCATGGGGGGCCGTCAGGAAAGGCTCGGCGTAGCGTTGGTTGTCGATGATCCAGCGCAGCATGGCCATGGCCAGCGCCGAGTCGGTGGCAGGGCGGATGGGCAGCCAGCGGTTAGCGGGGGCGGAGGGCATGTTCACCGTGTTGGGCAGGCTGGGGGCCACCACCACGTAGGAGAACGGCTTGCCCGGTCGCGCCCGGTTCGCCGCCAGCTGGCGGGACTGGCGCTTGAAGGGGTTGCCCGATTGCTGGGGCGAGGTGCCCATAAACAGCAGGAAGTCGCTCTCGTCCCAGTCCGGCTTGAGGTGGGCGTTCTTCTCCAGATCGTCCAGCAGGGCGCCGGCCCCGACCCGGAACGACAGGCCGCAATAAGCGCCGTGATTGGCAAAGTTGCGGGTGCCGAAGCTGTTGAAGGTGAAGCGCTTGATGAAGTGATCCCGCCCCTCGTCCGAGGCGTTGCTCACCAGTAGCTGGTTGGCCCTGGGGCCGTACTCCGGGTTGGCCGGGTCGAGCGGCTCGACGAGGTTGCGAATGGCCCGCAGCCCCTCAACCTGGCCCTCGCCGAACAGATCACCCCCCTCCACCACCTCGGCCACCAGCTGCTCGAAGGGGATGCTCTGCCAGCGACCGCTGCCACGGGGCCCCACCCGCTTGAGACAACGGGTGACCCGCTGCGGGCTGTCGAGCTGCTCGAGCATGGCGTTGCCCCGGGCGCAGGCGGTGGAGCGCCCGTCCAGCCCCCCTTCCTGGTAGCCACTGGTAGCGAGCAGCGCCTGCTTGACCGGGGTCTTGAAGTCGATGTGATGGCGGGCGGAGAGAGGGTGATAGGGGTTGCCCAGGATCCGCACTATCTGGTCGCGCTCGTTGTCGATGCGAGCCCGCACTCCACACAGGGTCCAGCAGCCGAGGCACATGGTGTTGGCAACCCGCTGGGCCGGGTTGGGGTGCAACTCCCCCCGCTCGTCAACCCGGTACTCCACGGCCAGCGAGTTGCCATGGATGGGATCCCGGGTCGGCTGGCCCGAGCTGCCGGTGGCAAGGCCGCTCGCCACCTGCTTGAGGGTGTCGCTGTAACCGGCGACGAACAATCCGGTGCCGCCGGCGATGGCGGCGCCCTTGAGAAACTTGCGTTTGCTGTGATCCATCAGAGTGCCTCGCGTGCAAAAGGAGTGGATGCCTTGATGGCGGGGGAAACAGAGGGGCGCACCAGCTCCGAGAGGGCCACCAGCAGGGCCAGCAGCAGACCGAAGGTGCCGAGAATGCCGAGCACACCGGCCGGGCCCCAGGCGATTTCATAGAGGTAGACGCCGGCCCCGTACTTGGGTGCGAGCTGCCCCTGGATCAGCACCAGCCAGCGCAGGCCCCACACCAGGTGCAGCCCCAGCAGCGCCAGCCCCCAGCACGGCGCTCAGGGTCAGCAGCCAGGGCAACCAGGGGGTATGCCAGAGCGGGCGCGCCGCCACCGCCATGGTCTCGAGCCCGGTGTAGAGGGCGATGCTGAGCCCGCTCACGGCCGCCAGCAGGGAGAGAGGCCGCTGCCAGGATTTCCCCGACCAGCTTCCCAGGCAGAGCAGCCGGGCAAGGCGGGCTATGTTGTCCCCTTCTGCACCGCGCCGGGCCAGGGCAGGCCTTAGCAGCAGCCAGCCGAGCAGCATGGAGAGCAGGCTGAACAGCGGCAGCAGATAGGCGCCATACCACATGACGGAGCCAAAGCGCGTCTGGGCGTAGAAGTGCCAGGCCCGGGCCGGCTGGTGCAGATCCGCGGTCAGGGCAATGGGGGCCACCAGGCCGGCCGCCACCATCAGCACCGCCGCCAGGGTCTGCAGCCGCGGGTCCGGCGCTTTGCGCCACAGCTCAGACGCGCCGAGCCAGAGGGCCCCGTAGGCGAGGCCGATGAGAAAGAAATATTGCACCGCCCAGGGCAGCCAGGTGATGGGCTGAGCCGGGGCCAGCAGTTCGTTAATGACCATGGGCTATCTCCTTGCCATCGTCGGTGAGCAGGGTGCGCAGGGCCGGGTTGCCGTCGACCTTGCTGACGAAGGCCTCGTCCATGCCGAGATAAAAGACCCGCGGCTGGGTATTGGCCTCCGGCTTGAGCACCTTGAGCGCCGGCTCGTGTTCGCGCAGCAAGCGGCTTATCAGGCTCTTGGGGTCGTTCAAATCCCCTATGATGCGCGCCTCGCCGACACAGCTCTCGACGCAGGCGGGCAAGAGCCCCGCCTCCAGCCGATGGGCGCAGAAGGTGCACTTGTCGGCGGTGTTGGTCTCGTGGTTGATGAAGCGGGCGTCATAGGGGCAGGCCTGCACGCAGTAGCCACAGCCGACGCACCAGTCGTTGTTGACCACGACTATGCCGTCGTCGCGCTGGAAGGTGGCGCCGGTGGGGCAGACATCGAGGCAGGCGGGTTCGGCGCAGTGGTTGCAGAGCCTTGGCAGCATCAAGAGGGAGGCGGGAGCCTCGAGGGCGGCCACGTCGCTCACCTCGTACTGGCTTACCGTGGTGCGAAACTGGCCGAGGGGAGGCTGGTTTTCGATGGTGCAGGCCACGGTGCAGGCCTGACAGCCGACGCAGCGGCGCAGGTCGATCAGCATGCCGTAACGCTTGCGCCCGTCCCCCCGGCTGATGGCCGCCCGCCCGTTGCGGGGAGCGGGAACGGACTGCGCCTGAACCTGGGTGACGGGGATCAGGGCCGCCCCTGCGGTGAGGGCGGCGATCCCGGATAACAATCGACGCTTGCTGGGCTCCATGGCGTCTTTCCTTCTGCTGAGCTGCTTGAAAGGGGTTGGGCCGATTGTCCTCAACGCAGGAAGTCGCCTCTATTGTGGTTTTCCACATACCGGGAGCCGGGTTGATCCAGCGCAATAAAAAATGCCCCAGCCCTGCTGAACTGTGACAGGGGCGGCGTTTGCTCCCCCTCCCGGCCCCCGTTCGCGTGCAAGCGCGCGCCCCAGTGATAGACTGCCCCCTTTGCACCGAGAGGAGAGCCCCCTGCACGCCCCAGTCCCCTTGCCCCTGCTCAGCCTGCTGCTCTGGCTCGCCCTGTCAGCCCTGCCGCTGCGGGTGCAGGCCGCCCCAACCCCCTCTTCGCCAGCGTCAGTCCGACAGGAATCCGCACCATCCCAGGCCACCCCGGTGCAGGCCATGGCCGAGCCGATACGCATCGGCGTGCTGGCGACCCGCGGCCCGGCCCTGGCCAGAGCCCAGTGGCAACCGCTGTTGCGCTGGCTGGCACTGCGCGTGCCCGGCCATCGCTTCGTGCTGCATCCGCTGGGGCTCGATGAACTGGCCGAGGCCGTCGCCCGCGAGCACCTCGATTTCGTCATCACCAACCCGGGCCAGTCGGTGAGCCTGGCGCGCCAGTATCCGCTGGCCTGGCTCGCCACCCTCAAGAGTCCGGCCGGGGGAGACAACCTCGCCATCGGCGCCGCCCTGGTGGTGCCTGCCCAGGCCCCCTACCAACACTGGCGTGACCTAAATAGCTGATCCTAATTTCGCTCCAGTTGCATAAGCCCATGTCCATTACCGGGGAACGGGGCGGCATGATCCAGGAAGTAGAACACGCGACGTAATAACTCACCCAATGTGCGGCATTGGTGGTTCCGGGTGATCGTTTCATGGAGGGCATGCCACAGCCGCTCAATCTGGTTCACCCATGGCGAATACACCGGCTGAAAAAGCACGATGAACTTCGGATTTTTTGCCAGCCATCGCTGTGCTTTTTTGCTCTTGTGGATGATGTAGTTATCCAGGATCAGCGTGATGCTCTTGGCGCGCCGATAAGTCCGCTTTAGTGTTTGGAGCAGTGACAAGAACAAGTCCGTGTCTTTGCTATCGCTCGCCACATAGGTCACGTTACCTGTTCCGGCATGCAGGGCGCCAGCGAGGTAATGTTTGCGATTCTGGCCCGGAGTTGCCACTTTCTTCTGCTTCCCTCGCATCATCCAGTCCGCCCCCAGCTTGGGATTTAGGTGGATATCCACCTCATCTTCATAGAACACGGGATGGTCCGCACTGCAGCGTCCCAAGGCCTCATTGATAGCGGCCATTTTCCGCTCTTTATGGGGATCGCGGATGTGCAAAGTGGGCGCGGCCCGGCGCCAGACAATCCCTAGCCTGGGCAGCCATCGCCGTATTGTTGAAGCATGCAATGTCAGGCGCCAACTCCGTTTGAGTTCAAGCGCCATCAGTTCGGTACTCCAACGCGAGCGCTGATATCCGAGCTCCTGTGGAGACAACTGGATCAACAGCTGTAATAGACCCGAGATGTGAGCAAATGGCAGCACCGGCTTGCGCCCCCGAGGCTCGCTTTCAAGCCCCTCCAGACCGTACAAGGTGTACCAGTTCACCCAGCGATTGATCGATGACCGGGCGGCGGCTGTGAGCCGAGAAACAGCCGAGACACTGTGCCCGTCAGCAAGGAGCAAGATGGCGTTGAGCCTCCGGCAGAGATCTTTATCTTTGGTCCGGTGCATCTTGTTGATGATCCGGCGTCGCTCATCATGGTCGGGGAGTGTTAGTATCATTTCGGGCTCGGCTCGTTTGTCGTTTGATTGGTTTGGCGATTAATCAGATCGCACAAACGACGCCGAGTTCCCTTCTTTCCCGGATAAGTGATCTACATTTCGGAACGGTTATTTAG
>NZ_JBFOCK010000014.1:0-4283 GCF_040907765.1 Aeromonas sp. s9 | reverse complement strand
AACGATAACCAACTGGCGATGTTATTCACGCTGGCCAACCTGTTTCGGGCGGACCAAATGATACGTCAGTGGGAGAGATCTCACTAAAAACTGGGGATAACGCCTTAAATGGCGAAGAAACGGTCTAAATAGGCTGATTCAAGGCATTTACGGGAGAAAAAATCGGCTCAAACATGAAGAAATGAAATGACTGAGTCAGCCGAGAAGAATTTCCCCGCTTATTCGCACCTTCCTTAGCCGATATGCAAGGGGGAATGTGACTGACTCGGGTGACGTCAATTGAACAATACTTGGCTTTCTCCTGCACATGCTGGACACCGCTGTCGAGCGGTAACGCCTTCAGCGAGATAGGTCGCCATCAAACGACGACGCCATGCTCAATCTGACCGATGAGATCGATAACTGCCTGAGCTCCGACAGCGGTCGTCAGGAAAGTAGCAGGAGGGTTTCCTCCCAGCGCCCGGGCAGGTTTGTTCAACCACTCAAGCGCCTTCCCCCTGTCCCCCTCGAACAGCGACTCCGCAGCCTCCATCACACTAACGAATGAATAGATACGGGCACTCTGAGCGCGGGACAGCAGGGCCGCCGCAGTGCGCTTGCGTGTCACCGTCGAGCGGTCAATGCCAACCAGCTGACAGACTATCTTGACGTCGCAGCCCAGCAACGCAGCCAGTTCATTGACGATGGAGGGAGCCATTCCAGCCACAATGAGATGATGCGCCCCCACAAGCTCCTGGGGCAAGGCCAGCGAGGCCATCAGCCCCTTCGGTTGGCGGATCTGGCGAACAGAACGATAAGCAGCGTAGGACATGGCGAGGCGGCTCCCTGTATCATTGCGCCTTTAAACTAGCCCATCTAAACCATACCATCAACGATGCAGGACTCTTTCAAACCCCAAACGTTAACCTATGAAGCCACCGCAAAACTGCGCCAAACTTGCCACTAAAACTGGCGCAGTTTAGTTAACTGCGCCAAAATGGCGCCATATATATGAAAAACGCGCCAACAAACACGATGTCAGCGACCACAGACCTACTAGAGACTATCAGGGGATCCGAAAGCGGATTGACGCTGGCTGAACTGCTGGGCCGCCACCCGAGCATTGCCAGACGCACCGCACAGCGCCTGATAGCCAAGCTGATTGAAAGCGGCCACATCACAGCCCAAGGCGAAGGACGGGCTCGCCGCTATCATGCTGACTCCGAGAGCCATACCGAGCCCCGGATAGCCAAGGTGGACAGTTTCCCCGCGTTCATCCCACTCTCTGCCGACAGCCTGGATATCCTTGCCTATATCGACCAGCCCCTCCCAGCCCGCAAGCCCGTGGGCTATCAGCATGATTTCTTGCAGGCATATCATCCCAACGAAACCTGTTACCTGTCCGAATCACTGCGCCGTCAGTTGCACAACATGGGCAAGACCACAGACATCGATGAGCCTGCCGGCACATACAGTCGAGCGATCCTGAACCGTTTGTTGATCGACTTATCATGGGCATCGAGCCACCTGGAAGGTAATACCTATAGCAGGCTAGACACCCGTGAACTTATCGAGCACGGCAAGGCCGCGCGGGGTAAGGGAGCCATCGAAACGCAGATGATCCTGAACCATAAAACCGCGATCGAGTTACTGGTCGAAAACATCGACAGTGCCGAATTTAACCGCTACACCCTGATGAACTTGCACAGCGCCCTGGCGGAAAACTTGCTACCCAACCCTGCCGATGAGGGGCGCATTCGCCAACATGCTGTCGACATCAGTAAAAGTATCTATCGCCCGTTATCCACGGCACAACAAATCGAAGAGGTGCTGGACGAGGTGCTGAGCAAAGCCAATCAGATCCACGATCCGTTTGAACAATCGTTTTTCATGATGGTGCACTTGCCCTACCTACAACCTTTTGCCGACATCAATAAACGCACTTCCCGCCTGGCCGCGAATCTCCCCCTGTTTCGTGGCAACCTCTGCCCGCTCACCTTCCTCGATGTACCAGAACAGGCCTACAGCCGCGCCACCCTCGGTGTGTACGAAATGGCCCGCATCGAACTGCTACGCGACCTGTACGTGTGGGCTTATGAACGTTCAACCCAAGAATATCTTGCCATCAAGCGGGATCTCGCCGAACCTGACCCACTTCGCCTAGCATGGCGGGATCTTATCAAACAGACTGTCCGTGGGGTCGTCACGTCGATCCAACTTGATCCACTCAGCACCATTGAACAAGCGGTGTCAGGGAACGTCCCGCAGCAAGAGCGATCGGCCGTACAGGCACTGATTGTTGAAGAGTTGCGAAGGCTGCATGAAGGTGTTCTGGCACGCTATGGTTTACGGCCCTCGGAGTTTATCGCGTGGAAAGCGCAACATGGGCGCTGATTGATACTGTGACAATCGTCGAGTTGAGTATCTATTAAGGTATTCCATAGTGCGGTGCTCTATGCCGAGGACATCATCATGAGTTACCAAAGCCTGGCAGCCACCACTGCCAATATCACAGAGCTCAGACGCAATCCAATGGGGACCATCAAAGAGGGAAAAGGCGATGCCGTCGCCATCCTCTATCGTAACGAGCCAGCATTCTATTGTGTGCCGCCTGAGCTCTACGCCTACTATCTGGAACTGGCCGAAGATGCCGAGCTGAACCGTATTGTCGATGAGCGAGTCAAACGGTCGGAGTTCGTCAGCGTCAACCTGGAGGACCTATGATTTAGAATCCCATCCTTGCCATCACTCCCCTCAGCTCTTGCAAGTCAACGTTGATCAAGCGCGGGCTGGAGATCAACGCTACGATGCCCCTTATTGTCATCGCAGCATTAGTCGCGTCATGGCCCTCCTCCCCTCATTGTGTGAGCGAACTGGCAGCGCCTGCTGATCTGGGCCCCGGTGTAGTAATAAAGGGGAATTCACTTGGGCGCTTCCGATGGAGACGAACCACTGAAAAGCAAAGGCCGTCAGGCGGCATTCCTGTCTGACTCATCCATCCGGGGTTTTCAGCGTCCAATTTTGACCACCCTGGAGTGTGTGCAACCATCCGATTTTTGGATCGAAGATCCATCAGCAGCTTGTTGTCGTGCTCGGACTTCATGCGGTAGGCTGCGCCCGGCGGCAAGACGTTAGCCTAAATAACCGTTCCGAAATGTAGATCACTTATCCGGGAAAGAAGGGAACTCGGCGTCGTTTGTGCGATCTGATTAATCGCCAAACCAATCAAACGACAAACGAGCCGAGCCCGAAATGATACTAACACTCCCCGACCATGATGAGCGACGCCGGATCATCAACAAGATGCACCGGACCAAAGATAAAGATCTCTGCCGGAGGCTCAACGCCATCTTGCTCCTTGCTGACGGGCACAGTGTCTCGGCTGTTTCTCGGCTCACAGCCGCCGCCCGGTCATCGATCAATCGCTGGGTGAACTGGTACACCTTGTACGGTCTGGAGGGGCTTGAAAGCGAGCCTCGGGGGCGCAAGCCGGTGCTGCCATTTGCTCACATCTCGGGTCTATTACAGCTGTTGATCCAGTTGTCTCCACAGGAGCTCGGATATCAGCGCTCGCGTTGGAGTACCGAACTGATGGCGCTTGAACTCAAACGGAGTTGGCGCCTGACATTGCATGCTTCAACAATACGGCGATGGCTGCCCAGGCTAGGGATTGTCTGGCGCCGGGCCGCGCCCACTTTGCACATCCGCGATCCCCATAAAGAGCGGAAAATGGCCGCTATCAATGAGGCCTTGGGACGCTGCAGTGCGGACCATCCCGTGTTCTATGAAGATGAGGTGGATATCCACCTAAATCCCAAGCTGGGGGCGGACTGGATGATGCGAGGGAAGCAGAAGAAAGTGGCAACTCCGGGCCAGAATCGCAAACATTACCTCGCTGGCGCCCTGCATGCCGGAACAGGTAACGTGACCTATGTGGCGAGCGATAGCAAAGACACGGACTTGTTCTTGTCACTGCTCCAAACACTAAAGCGGACTTATCGGCGCGCCAAGAGCATCACGCTGATCCTGGATAACTACATCATCCACAAGAGCAAAAAAGCACAGCGATGGCTGGCAAAAAATCCGAAGTTCATCGTGCTTTTTCAGCCGGTGTATTCGCCATGGGTGAACCAGATTGAGCGGCTGTGGCATGCCCTCCATGAAACGATCACCCGGAACCACCAATGCCGCACATTGGGTGAGTTATTACGTCGCGTGTTCTACTTCCTGGATCATGCCGCCCCGTTCCCCGGTAATGGACATGGGCTTATGCAACTGGAGCGAAATTAGGATCAGCTATTTAG